>NZ_CAMPYN010000021.1 GCF_946998255.1 uncultured Helcococcus sp.
AAGAAAAAAAGAACACTAATTACTATGTGTTCATTATACAAGGAGTTAATATGAACAATGAATTTAAATCTGTTACAGATAGATTTTTAAGATATGTAAAAGTAGATACCCAATCAGATGAAGCGTCTGAAACATTTCCAAGTACAGAAAAGCAAAAAGACTTGGCCAGACTTTTATTGGAAGAATTAAAAGATTTAGGAATAAAAGCTGAGATGGATGAAGAAAATTGCTACGTATATGGCTGGATTGAATCAACTATTCCTAATGAAAATGATAAAAGAAATAAATATAGTTTAGCATTTGTATCCCACATGGATACATCACCAGCTGCATCTGGTACAAATGTAAATCCACAAATAGTTGAAAACTACCAAGGACAAGTTATAGATTTAGGAAATGGACTAAAATTAGATCCTAAAGAATTTACTTCATTAAATAAATTTATAGGGCAAGATTTGATCACTACAGATGGTAAGACCTTGCTAGGAGCTGACGACAAGGCTGGGGTAGCTGAAATAATGACAATGGCAGCTTACCTTGTAAATAATCCTCAAATAGAACATGGGCCAATAGCTATTTGCTTTACACCTGATGAAGAAATAGGGGCTGGAGTTGCTAAGATAGACCTAGAAAGATTGGGAGCAGACTTTGCCTATACTGTTGATGGTGGCGAAATAGGAGAATTACAATATGAAAACTTCAATGCTGCTAGCGCTAAAGTTCAAATAAAAGGTAAAAGTGTCCATCCAGGATCAGCCAAAGGACTTATGGTAAATGCAGCAGATATAGCGGTAGAATTTGCTGATTCTTTACCTAAGGACCAAGTACCTCAAAAAACTGAAGGCTATGAAGGATTCTTTTCCTTACAAGGCATATCCGGAGATGTTTCAAATGCTAGTCTATCCTATATCATAAGAGACCATGATATGGTTAAATTTGTTGAAAAGAAAAATCTAATGGTTAAAATAACAGAAGAATTAAATGAAAAATATGGTCAAGGAACTGCAAGCCTTGAATTAAAAGACTCATATTTTAATATGAAAGAAAAAATTAAAGACCACATGTTTTTAATTGAAAAAGCAAAAGAAGCCATGGAAAACTTAGACATAGAACCACTTATAGCTCCAATAAGAGGTGGTACAGATGGAGCTCAACTATCATATATGGGACTTCCAACTCCTAATATTTGTGCTGGAGGCTTAAACTTCCACGGTGAATATGAGTATGTAAGTATCCAATCAATGGAAAAGATAAGTGAATTGTTAGTAGAAATTGCTGTTAATATATTTAAATAATGAATAAAAAAACATCAAAATAAATTAATAATGGGTCTAGGTGTTGGTTGACTTATAGTACTTGCGGGTACAGACTTATTATTAATTATAGTTGCAGTAGCTTTAGATACAAGAAAATATTTGAAGAAGAAATAGAATATAGGGCTGTGATTTTCACGGCCCTTTTTTAGAATGAGGAATTATGTACAAACATTTAAATTTTGATGCAATTTTATTAGAAAATGAAAAATTAAAAATTTCTATATTACCTAAATTAGGCTTTAAGATAGCTTCTATTTTTAATAAAGATAAAGAAGTAGAATATTTATTTCAACCTACAAAAAAGGAATATAATGAAGCGAAATATGCTGATAGTTTTGAAAAATATGATACTTCAGGTATTGACGATTGTATCCCTACAATTGATCCTTGTAAATATCCGTTAAATAAAGAAATAAGTTTACCAGATCATGGAGATACATGGTCATTGGAGTGGGATGTTGAAGAATGTTTAGAAAAAAAAGCTGTAGGGACAGTTAAACTACCAACTCTACCATTACAATTTACTAAGAGTATAGAATTAGAAGGCAATAAAATAAATATCGACTATAAAATAAAAAGTCTTTCTGGAGAAAAGGTGTTTTATTTATGGGCTTTTCATGGACTTCTAAATTATGATGAGTACACAGAACTTGAATTTGAAGAAAATCTCAAAAATTATATTAATGTTCAAAACGATGAAGTATGGGATTTTGATATTTATAAATTAAAGAATTTCAAAGAAGATCATACATTCAAATACTATTTTACAGATGAAATCAAAGAAGGTTTTGCGATATTAGATCATACAAAAGAAAAAAGCAAATTTAAGATAAGTTTTGATCCAAAAAATTTACCTTATATGGGAGTTTGGTTGACAACAGGTGGATTTAAAAATGAAAAAAATGTAGCTATTGAACCATGTAATGGATATTATGATAGTCTTGAAAAAGCTTATGAAAATGGTAAAGTTGACTATGTAGAAGGAAGTTCCGAAAACAAATGGAATATATTAATTGACATTATAGATTATTAGGAGTAGATATGCTTGAAAATTTATTAAAAGAATTTAAAAATCACTTTGGAGAAAATGATAAAGAAATAAGAAAATATTTTGCACCTTCAAGAATAAATATTATAGGTGAGCATATTGATTACAATGGTGGAAAAGTGTTTCCATGTGCAATTGAAATAGGAACATATGCTATAGCAAGAAAAAATGATGATAATTTACTTCGTCTAAAGAGCTTAAATATCGAAAAGATAGGTGAATTATCACTAGAAAATATTGAAAATAAACCAGAAAATGATTGGATGAATTTTCCTTTAGGAGTAGCCAAATTTGTTCAAGAAGAAGGATATAATATTGGTGGGCTAGATATACTTATATATGGGAATATTCCAAATGGTTCAGGACTTTCTTCATCTGCAAGTTTAGAGATACTCATAGGGGAAATATTCAGTGATTTTTACAATGATGGTAAAATTTCAAGAAAAGAGCTTGCATTAATAGGCAAATCAACAGAAAATAAATTTATTGGTGTAAATTCAGGTATTATGGATCAATTTATAATTGCATTAGGAAAGAAAGAACACGCAATGCTTCTAGATACTAATAATCTAGAATATGAATATTATCCATTCGATTTAAAAGATAATAAACTTGTAATATTAAATACAAATAAAAGAAGAGAATTAAAGGATTCAAAATATAATGAAAGAAGAGCTGAATCTGACAAAGCTTTGAAAATATTAAGAGAATATAAGCCTTCAATGAAGGCTCTATGTGACATCGACGAGGATGAATTAGACCTACTTGATAAAATTGAAGATCCAATAATAAGAAAAAGAGCAAGCCATGCTGTAAAAGAAAATCATAGAGTTGCAAAAGCTGCAAAAGCTCTAAAAGATGGTGATATTGAACTATTAGGAAAATTATTAGTTCAATCAAATGACTCTTTAAGAGATTTATATGAAGTTACGGGGCCTCATTTGGACTCGATTACAAAGCATGCTAATGAATTTAAAGATTGTTTAGGTGCCCGTATGACTGGAGCAGGATTTGCTGGATGTGGTATAGCGATCATAAAAGAAGATAGCTTTGATGACTTTGTAGAATATGTAGGAAAGAGATATACAGAGGATACAGGGTTAGTAGCTGAATTTATTCAATCTGGAATAGATGATGGAGTTAGAAGATTGTAGTAAATTAAAATATATAAAAATTAATAAATCAATTAAATGAACTGACTTCCTTAAAGTTATTTTTAAGTCAAATTTTTTGGAGGTCAGTTCAAATTACCTTGATATAGTTTTGTATCTATAAGTTAGTTAAAAGAGCATCTATATCAATATCTGATGGCATTAAGAATCCATATTTTGGATTTAATGAATAATCTAATATTTGTGGTCCGTCAACAGCGACATTTCTCTTAAATTGTTGGCTAGTAAATCTTCTTAAAAAGAATTTTAACCATTTCAATATAGTTTCTTTATCATACTTGTCTTCAAATGCATTGATTGTCATATGATAAATATCTTCTATCTTAGAATTATTTTTAATTAGATGATAGATGAAAAAGTCATGTAATTCATATGGGCCAACTGTATTTTCAGTTTCTTGTTTGATAGTTCCATCTTCATTGGTTGGTAGAAGCTCTGGTGATACTGGTGTTTCAATGATATCAGCTAAAACTTCACTTATCCTAGCGTTGTCAGAATGATCTTTTACATATCTAACAACTTCTCTAAGTAAAGTTTTAGGTAGGCCTGAGTTTACATTGTACATAGACATGTGGTCGGCGTTATAGGTTGACCAACCCAGGGCTATTTCTGACATATTGCCAGTGCCTAAAACAATACCACCTTCTTTATTTGAAAGATCCATTAGTATTTGTGTTCTTTCTCTAGCTTGGGCATTTTCAAAGGTTACTGATAGGTCACTAGGATCGTGGTTGATATCTTCAAAATGTTGTAGTACAGATTTTTTTATATCTATAGTTAAGATGTTTGTACCAGATTCTTTGGCTAGGTCTAGGGCATTATTTTTTGTTCTATCACTGGTGCCTAAGCCTGGCATAGTAACAGCATAAATATTTTTTCTATCCATATTTAGTTTATCCATTGCCTTGCAAGCGACTATAAAGGCAAGGGTTGAATCAAGTCCACCTGATAGACCTAAAAATATTTTATTATCAGGTATTTGTTTTAACCTCCTAGCTAATGCATGGACTTGGATATCTAAAATGTTTTTCAGTATTTGTGGGTTGTTTCTTATATCATTTAAATATGGATGAATGCTTAACTTTCTCTTTAGTTGATAATTATTTTGGGCAAATTCAAAATCGCTTGTATAAATAAGGCTATTTGTTTTATTTCCTATAAATGAATTTGTTTCATCTAAGTTTATATCATTATAGATAAGTCCATTATTGAATGAATCACTTGATTCAACACAAGTTCCATTTTCTATAATATATTTTTCACCAGTAAATACTGAATCCGAACTAGATTCATTTGATGATGGTCCAGCATAAACCAGGGCTGTTGAGGTCATTTTAGAAATGTTTGCTAAGTCATTTTCTAAAGTGCTCATTTTTTTATAGTCTGTAGCCTTTGATCCTAGAACTGCAAGTATATTTGTAGTTGAATCAATATTTGTATCTTTAGAAAGCAGGTCATCTTCAAAGACTATTTGTATATTTACATTATTTTTATAATCAGATAAGATTCCATCTTTTAAAATAGGGAAGTCTGTATTTTCCAAAATATCTTTTTCAAGTTTTGAGAAAAATAGGTCATTTGCTTTATTGCATTTATTTTTATTTATAGCCTGTAAAATGGATCCATTTTTAATGGCAAGGCCAAGATTATAAGTCTGATTTCTATGTTTATATGATAAGCCTAAAACTATCAATGTATCTATATCTTTAGTAAATTTTAATAAATCTTTTAGGTATTTATCACTTGTAGATAAAATTTCATTTGAAGCTATCATTTGTCCAGCTGATACACCGGTAGAGGTTAGCTCTGGAAAAACTAAAAGATCAATATTTTTTTCTTTAGAAAACTCTAAGCATTTTTTTATTTGTTTATAATTTTTATCAATATTTAAAATATTTGTTTCAATATTAGCGGCGGCTAATCTTATAAAGTTTCTATTCATAGTAATTCCTTTCTTTTATATCTACATTATAATACATATTAGTCCTTAATATAAAAAAAACTCTACAATAGTTAATTGTCTAAACTAAGGTAGAGCTTATAATTTCATATAATATTATTTTTTGAAATAGGCTATAGCGATTGCACCAGGTCCTGCATGGGTACCAACAACACTTCCGATACTTATGTGGTCATAGCTTTCAGTCCATAAGTCTTTTGAAGATTCAAAGTAATTTACTAAGTTTTCATCTGACAAGCCAGTGTAACCAAATAAGAATGGTAAATCATAATTTATTTCAGAATTTTCACTTAACTCTTTATTAAATATGCTTATAGCTTTTTTATTTCCACGTGCCTTAGCTGGTACAGTGATTTCGCCAGCTTCAATAGATATAAGAGGCTTGATTTTCAATATTTCACCTGCAAAAGCAGCAGCCTTTGATAGTCTACCACCTCTTTGTAGGTATTCAAGAGTATCAAATATACCTAATATTCTTATTTTCTTTTTCTTTTCTTCTAACTCATCAATAATTTCTTCTAAATCAAGACCTTGGTCTATTAATTCAATTGCGTATTCGATCAAGATAGCTGAACCAAGAGCTACTGATTCGGAATTAATAATATGAATATTATCATAATCTTGAGCTGCTAACACAGCACTTTGGTAGGTTCCAGAAAGATTAGCAGCTAGGGTGATAACTATAGCTGAATCGTTTTTATCTATCTGATTAAATATCTTCAAAAATTTATCTGGACCAGCTTGACTAGTAGTAGGGAAATGTTCAGATATCTGTAATTTTTTGTAAAAATCGTAATTACTTATATTTACTCCATCTATAAATTCTTCACTACCGAAATTTACTGTTAATGGAACTATATAATCAATTTTCTTTTTACTAGTTTCACTAATATCTGCAGTTGAGTCAATTATCAGTTTTATTGACATTCTTACCTCCTAAGATCCTGATATGCGGATTGTAAATTTTTATTTATCGATTCTAAAGCTTGGTAGAGGATAGTTCTAATATCTATTGAAAGGTTTTTGCTTGCTAGGTCTACATATTCATCACTTAGGGAAGTGACTTTTGACGCTATTTCCTTTCCTTCATCTGTTAGATAAAAGACTCCACCATATTTATTTTTGTTTTTAGATTTTTTTACTAAGACACCCTTATCAACTAGGGCGTTGGTCATACGTGATACATCAGCCTTATCTCTCCCTAGCATATCAGAAAGTTCTGTAGCACTTAAACCTTCAGGGTTTTTATAAAGGCTAGTTAGATATAAGAGATGAGAACTTTTAAGTCCATAAGGACTTAACTCGGTTTGAGCTATTTTTTGCCAGTATTTAATTATTTCATTTATTAGATATGTGAATTCTTCAAATCTTCCCATAAAAACTCCTAATTGTTGACAAGTCAAAATCTATACTTAGTAATTATAGGATAATTGATAAGTTTTTACAAATATTTGATTCATTATACCCTATAGGGGTATACTAATATAAGGAGGAATTATGAAACAAAAATTTGATATAGAAGGTATGACTTGTGCTAATTGTCAGTTGACAGTTGAAAATGCAGTAAAAAAATTAGGTGCAGAAAAGGTCAATGTATCTCTTTTGACTAACATGATGGAAGTTGAATCGGACTTAAAAGAAGAGGACATTATTAAGGCAGTCTCTGATGCTGGTTATAAGGCAGTATCTAAGAATGCTGAAAACAAGAAAAATAAAGCTAAAAGTCCTAAAGAAATTTATGATAAACAAAAAAATGATATGAAAAAGAGATTGAAGGTTTCAATACCTTTTATGGTCTTACTCATGTATGTTGCCATGGGAGATATGGTAAATCTTCCTACACCAAATGTTTTAAAAGGCTATGAAGGAGCTGGGTTATTTGCCTTTGTTCAATTGCTATTGAGTTTACCAATTCTTTATGTGAATAGAAGATATTTTCAAATAGGTTTGAAAGCTTTATATAAGAAACATCCAAATATGGATTCACTTGTGGCAATAGGGTCTGGTGCTGCATATGTTTATGGTATATATGCAATAATTATGATTAATTACGGTTTAGGTATAGGATCCAATGATATTGTAATGGAATATGTCCATGACTTGTATTTTGAAGCTGGAGCAATGATATTAACCCTTATAACTTTAGGTAAGTATTTAGAAGTAAGGTCAAAATCAAAGACAAGTGATGCCATAAATAAACTTATTGAGATACAGGAAGATACAGTAACTATAGTTGTAGATGGAGTTGAAAAGATTATAGATGTAGAAGACTTGAAAATAGGCGATATTGTAAAGATATTTCCAGGTGAAGTAATTGGTGTAGATGGTCTTTTAGTTAAAGGAGCATCATCAGTTGATACATCAGCTATAACTGGTGAATCAATGCCTGTGGAAGTAAATGAAGGTGATGAATTAATAGCAGGATCAGTAAATACAACTGGTACATTTTTAATGGAAGCAAAAAAAGTTGGTAATGATACTACAGTTTCCAAAATCATTGAATTGATGGAAGAAGCATCAGCTAGCAAGGCTCCTATATCACAAATGGCAGACAAGGTATCTTATATATTTGTACCTACAGTAATTTCGATATCAATTATTTCATTTATAGTTTGGTTGCTTGTAGGAGCAAGTTTCACCTTTGCTTTTTCCATTGCTATAGGTGTTTTAGTTATTTCATGTCCATGTGCCTTAGGACTTGCAACACCAGTTGCTATGATGGTAGCCAATGGTAAGGCTGCTGAAAATGGAATTTTAGTAAAAAATTCCGAGTCTTTAGAAATATTAAATAAGATTGATACCATAGTGTTTGATAAAACTGGGACAATAACTCAAGGAGACCCAGCCTTAAAGGATATAGTTTTATTATCTGATAGTAATTTAGAAGAAACTTTACAAATAGCCAAGTCCTTAGAAGCTAACTCCCAACATCCTTTAGCCTTGGCTATATTAAAATATGCAGATGAAAAATCAATAACTAGCATAGAAAATGATAATTTTGATTCTATAACAGGCATGGGAGTTAAGGGAGAAATTAAAGGTCAAAAGTATTATATAGGTAATGATAAGTTACTAAAAGAATATGGTGATTTATCATATGAAGGTATAAATAAGGTGTTAAATATTGCTAGTGATTATTCTAAAGAAAACAAAACTACTGTATTCTTATTTACTGGAGGAGAAGTATTAGCTATACTCACAATACTTGACCCAATAAAAACAAGTTCTGTTCAAGCTATAAAAGATATAGAAGCTATGGGAATAAAGACGGTGATGCTTACAGGAGATAACGAAGATACTGCTAAAGCTATTTCAGAAGAAGTAAATATAGATGAATATAAGGCAGGATTGTTGCCTCAAGACAAGGA
Source organism: uncultured Helcococcus sp. (assembly GCF_946998255.1). GTDB lineage: Bacteria > Bacillota > Clostridia > Tissierellales > Peptoniphilaceae > Helcococcus. The sequence goes on from NZ_CAMPYN010000021.1 coordinate 8,865, forward strand.
TGATATAATCCAAGACTTGCAAAAAGATAATAAACTAGTTGCTATGGTTGGAGATGGGATAAATGATGCTCCATCACTAATGAGGTCCGATGTAGGGATTGCTATCGGAGCTGGTACTGATGTAGCTATAGAATCAGCCGATCTTGTTCTTATAAAATCAAACCTACAGGATATAGTTTCAGCTATAAAATTATCTAAAAAAACAATTAGAAATATAAAGGAAAATCTTTTCTGGGCCTTTATTTATAATATTATTTCAATACCTTTAGCCATGGGAGTTTTTTATCCAAGTTTTGGTATAAAACTTAATCCAATGGTTGGAGCCTTTGCAATGACGATGTCATCATTATTTGTTGTAGGCAACTCATTAAGATTGAATAATTTTAAGATAGATAATAAAATAAATAGAGATGAAGATATTGACAGAAGTGAAGTTAATATTGAAGAAATAAATATTAATAATACGGATAATTCACAGACTAAAGAAGAGGAAGGTAATAATATGAATAATGTATTGATAAAAATAGATGGTATGTCATGCCTACACTGTAAAAAGACAGTAGAAAATATTTTATTTGACTATGACGATAATGCTGAAGTTTCCTTGGAAGATAAGAGTGCTAGATTGAAAAAGACAAAAGACTTTGACCAAGAAAAAATAGTGAAAGCAATAGAAGATGCTGGATATAAAGTATTGAGTGTAGAAGATGAAAGCAGATAATAAAAAAATTAAAAATAGATTAAATAGGATCAGAGGACAAATTGATGGTATAAGCAAGATGGTTGATGATGATAAGTATTGCTTAGATATTTCTGCCCAATTGCTTGCCGTATCATCAGCAATAAATTCTGTTAACCAGGAAATATTATCAGCACATTTAAAATCTTGTGTTGCTGATTCTTTGACTTCTAATAACAAAGAAGAGGTTAACAAGAAAATAGAAGAAATTGAAAAAATTATTAAAAGACTAAGTAAATAATTTTTTTTCATAAAAGAGGGTATATGATTAATATAGTTTTATTTGAACCAGAAATAGCAGGAAATACTGCAAATATAGTTAGGTCATGTAACCTAACTAAGAGTAACCTACATTTGATAAGACCATTTGGCTTTATTTTTGATGAAAAACACATGGGAAGAGGTGGTTTAGATTATTGGGAAGGTACCAATATTATAATCCATGATTCTTTTGAAGATTTTATGGAAAGTGTAGAAGAAGGAGCGAATGTCTTCTTGTCTACAACCCATACTAATAAGTTTTATACAGATGTAGAATATAAGGATGGTGACTATATTTTATTTGGAAGTGAGTCTAAAGGAGTTTATGACTACATTCATGAAAGATTAGATGACCATGCTATAAAAATTCCTATCAGAGAAGATTCTGATAGGTCCTTAAATCTTGCTAATTCTGTAAACATAGTTTTATATGAAGCTATGAGACAATTGAACTTTAAGGGAATGAGGTAAAATATGCACGATGTAATTATTTTAGGAGCTGGTCCAGCAGGCTTAACAGCAGCCTTGTATGCTGCTAGGGCAGGCTTGGATACACTTATAATTGAAAAAGGGCAAGTAGGTGGACAAATATCTACAACCCTAGCTGTAGACAATTATCCTGGTTTACTTGATGCACAAGGACCAGATATGTCTGAAGTTATGTTAGAACAAGCTGAAAGTTTCGGGGCAAAAAGAGTTGTAGATGAGATTGTATCAATAGAATTAGATGGAGATACAAAAATATTGAAATCATCTAAAGAAACTTACAAGACAAAAGCTCTTATTTATGCGACTGGAGCCAATCCTAGAAAACTTCAAATTCCTGGTGAAGCAGAATACACAGGTAAGGGTGTAGGATATTGCGCAACTTGTGATGGAGCCTTTTACCAAGGATCTGATATTTATGTTGTAGGTGGTGGAGATGCCGCTGTTGAAGAATCAATATTCTTATCCAAATTTGGTAAAAGAGTAATTATCTTGTATAGGGGAGAAAAGTTAAAAGCCGCCCAATCCATCCAAGATAAGGCGAAAACTATTCCAAATATTGAAGTTAGATACAATGAAGAAGTAAAAGAAGTAATGGGTGAAATGTTTGCAACAAAATTAAGGGTTGTGAATAATAAGACTGGTGAAGAAAAAGTATATACAGCAGAAGAGGGTGATCCAGATATAGGTTTATTCATTTTTGCTGGTTATATACCAAATACTCAATTGGTAGATGGTTTGCTAGACTTAGAACATTCATATATAAAAGCTGGTGAAGATACTAAGACTAATGTTCCAGGAATCTTTGCGGCTGGAGACGTAAGAACTAAGAGTGTAAGACAAGTAGTAACTGCAACCGCAGATGGTGCAGTAGCAGCCCTAGCAGCAGATAAATATATTCAAAGCTTATCTTAATATGGTTATATTAAAAATAGTTAACAATTAATAAATATGACTTACGATTTCTTAACATGAAAAACTTATATTTTGTTAAATAAATATTAATCTATTGATGAAAAAAAATGACTGATGTATACTTATAGTGTATAAGTGATTAGAATCACAATATGTGCCTAGTCACAGAAAAATTAGGAGGTAAAATGAAAGTAGCAATAAGTGGTTTCGGTAGAATAGGAAGAGACGTTGCTAGAATCATATTAGAAGAAGGTAGAGAAAATGTTGACCTTGTAGCCATAAATGACACAGGAGTTAAAGGAACATCTGCTAGATTATTCAAATATGATTCATTATACGGAAAATTTTCAAAATCTATAGAACTAACTGATAAGGGTGTAAAATTTGGAGACAAAGAAGTAGTATTTGTTTCAAATAGAAATCCTGAAGAACTTCCATGGAAGGAACTTGGAGTTGACTTAGTTATCGATTCAACAGGTGCATTCAACTCTCAAGAGGGTGGTGAAAAACACTTAAAAGCAGGTGCTAAAAAAGTAATTTTTACAGCTCCAGCAAGTGGAGTAGATAAAACTATTGTAATGGGAGTAAACCAAGATGAATATGATGCAGAAAAACACAATGTTATTTCTAATGCGTCATGTACAACAAATGCTTTAGCTCCATTAGTTAAAGTTTTATTAGAAGAATTTGGTCTAGAAAAAGGATTAATGACAACAATTCATGCCTATACAGGTGACCAAAACATTCATGATAACAAGCATAAAGATCCTAGAAGAGCTAGGGCTGCAGCTTTATCACAAATTCCAACAACAACAGGAGCAGCAAAGGCTGTATCAGAAGTAATGCCAGAAGTTAAAGGTAAACTTACAGGACTTGCAGTTCGTGTTCCTACTCCAACAGTTTCTTTAGTTGACTTGACTGTTCAATTATCTAAAGAAGCATCAGTTGAAGAAATAAATGCTGCTTTCAAGAAGCATGCTGAAGGAGACCTAAAGGGTATCTTAGGTTATGCAGAAGATGAATTAGTTTCAATAGACTATCAAGGTGATAATAGATCTTCTATTTTTGATCCTTACTTAACTTATGCTATAGGTGATCTTGTAAAGGTTATATCTTGGTATGATAACGAATGGGGTTATTCATCAAGGGTTGCTGATTTAGCAGAATATGTTGCATCAAAATAGTTTTTCATAGGAGGAATAATGAAAAAAACATTAAAAGACTTAAATGTAGAAGGTAAAAAAGTTTTAGTTAGAGTTGATTTTAACGTACCTTTCTCAAAAGAAAATAAAAAAGAAATTACAGATGATTCAAGAATAGTTGCAGCTTTACCAACTATCAAATACTTAGTTGAAAATAATGCTAAAGTTATTTTAATGAGTCACTTAGGTAGACCAAAGGGTGAAGCAAATCCTGATTTTTCTTTAGAACCAGTAGCTGAAAGACTAGCTGAACTATTAAATGGAGTAGAAGTTAAATTCTTAGACTCTGATGTAGTTGTTGATGACCATGTTAAAGAAGAAGTTGCTAAATTAGAAGAAGGTCAAGTAGCCTTATTACAAAATACTAGATATAGAAAAGAAGAAACAAAGAATGGTGAAGAATTTGCTAAAGAATTAGCATCACTTGCTGACCTATATGTAAATGATGCCTTTGGTACATCACACAGAGCTCACGCTTCAAACGTTGGTGTTTCAGCAATCTTACCTTCAGCTTTAGGTTTCTTAGTTCAAAAAGAAGTAGAAATCATGGGTGGAGCATTAGAAAATCCAGAAAGACCATTTGTTGCTATCTTAGGTGGTGCAAAGGTATCAGACAAAATTGGAGTTATTGAAAACTTGATTGAAAAAGTTGATAGAATTCTAATTGGTGGTGGTATGGCTTATACTTTCTTGAAAGCACAAGGCCATGAAATAGGTAAGTCATTATTAGAAGAAGATAAGATGGACTTAGCTTTAGATTTAGTTAAAAAAGCAGAAGAAAACAATGTTGAATTATTATTACCAATTGACTTTGTAGTAAGTCCTGATTTTGGTGAAAATGCTAAGGGTACTGTAGTAGAAGAAATACCTGCAGACCAAGAATCATTAGATATTGGACCAAAAACAATTGACCTATTTGTATCAAAAATTAAAGATGCTAAGACAGTAGTATGGAATGGACCAATGGGTGTATTTGAATTCCCAGAATTTGCTAAAGGAACAAACGCTATTGCTAAGGCATTAAAAGAATCAGATGCAACTACAATAGTTGGTGGTGGAGACTCAGCTTTAGCTGTTGAAAAAGCTGGTTATAAAGATGATATAACACATGTTTCAACAGGTGGTGGTGCTTCATTAGAATTATTAGAAGGTAAAGAATTACCTGGTATTGCAGCTGTAGAAGATAAATAATATAGGAGGAATGATGAGAAAACCAATAATTGCTGGTAACTGGAAGATGAATAAATCATATTCAGAAGCTAAGGTATTATTAGACGAAATTAAAAATTTAGAATTGAATGATGACGTTGAGGCTGTTGTATGCCCACCTCACATAAATTTAGCTTTAGCTAAAGAACTATTAAAGGGCACAAATGTTAAAGTGGGAGCACAAAACTCACATGATAAGGATTCAGGGGCTTATACAGGGGAAGTATCTCCAGCATTTTTAGAAGACTTAGGTGTTGAATATGTAATATTGGGTCATTCAGAAAGAAGAGAATACTTTGGTGAATGTGATAAATTCATTAATTCAAAAGTAAAAGCAGTTTTAGGTCACAACTTATCACCTATTTTATGTGTTGGCGAAACTCTAGAAGAAAGAGAAGCTGATAAGGCAAAAGACAAGGTTAAAACACAAATTGAGGCAGATCTTGAAGGAGTTGATGCTAAAGAATTTGATAAAGTTGTAATAGCATACGAACCAATTTGGGCTATAGGTACAGGTAAAACAGCTTCAGCAGATGATGCAGAAGAAATGTGTGCTTATATAAGAGAATTAATCAAAGAAAACTTTGGTGAAGAGGCAGCAGAAAAAGTAAGAATCCAATATGGTGGATCTGTAAAACCTGACAATGTATCAGAAATAATGTCAAAAGAAAATATCGATGGTGCCTTAGTAGGTGGAGCAAGCTTAGAAGCAGAATCATACCAAGCTTTAGTAAATTTTAAGTAAAAAGAGAACCGAGGAAAATGATGAGTAAGAAAGCAATGCTAATTATTATGGATGGCTGGGGATATGGTAAAGACTATGAAGGTAATGCCGTATTAAAAGCAAAAACTCCAGTTTTCGATAGTAATTTAGAAAAATATCCAAATACTTCAATTAAGGCAAGTGGCCTAGATGTTGGACTTCCTGAAGGTCAAATGGGAAATTCAGAAGTAGGACATATGAATATTGGTGCCGGAAGAATTATATACCAAGACCTTACACAAATATCAAAAGATATAGAAGAAGGTATATTCTTCAAAAATGAAAGCCTAGTAAAGGCTGTAAAACAAGCAAAAGAAACAGGTAAAGCCCTACATTTAATTGGACTTTCATCATATGGTGGGGTGCACTCTCACCTAACACATCTTTTTGCTTTACTAAAATTAGCTAAAGAAGAAGGCTTAGATAAGGTGTATGTACATGCTATCTTAGACGGTAGAGATGTATCTCCTACATCAGCTATTTCAGATATTAAAGATCTACAAGATAAGATAGATGAAATAGGTGTAGGTAAAATTGCTACAGTAATCGGTAGATACTATGCGATGGATAGGGACAAGAGATGGGAAAGAACTCAATTAGCTTATGATGCTATCACTTTAGGTGAAGGAAAAAAAGTTCATGATCCACTTCAATCTATCCAAGAAGAATATGACAAATCAACCCAAGAAAAGAATACAACTGATGAATTCATGACTCCAACTGTAGTAGTTGATGAAAACGATGAACCAGTTGCAACAGTAAATGATGGTGATTCAATTATATTCTTCAACTTTAGACCAGATAGGGCAAGACAATTAACAAGAGCCTTAGTTGATGAAAACTTTGATGGTTTTGAAAGAAGAAAAAGAGTTCATACAAACTATGTATGTATGACAACTTATGATGCAACAATTGAAAATGTTGAAATTGCTTATCCGCCAAAGAATATTGAAAAAACATTCGGTGAAGTGGTAGCAAAAGCAGGTAAAACTCAATTAAGAATGGCTGAGACAGAAAAATATGCTCACGTAACATTCTTCTTAAATGGTGGAGTTGAACAACCATATGAAGGTGAAGATAGAATCTTAGTACCTTCTCCAAAAGTTGCAACATACGACTTAAAACCAGAAATGTCAGCTCCAGAATTAGCTGAAAAGGCAATTGAAAGAATTACAACTGATAAACCTGATGCAATAATATTAAACTTTGCAAATCCAGACATGGTTGGACATACAGGTATCATCCCTGCAGCAGTAAAGGCTGTAGAAACAGTTGATGAGTTGGTAGGAAAGATAGTAGAAGCAGGATTAGAAAATGGCTATGAATTCATAGTAACAGCTGACCACGGTAATAGTGAACAATTGATTGACTTTGAAACAGGAAAACCATACACCGCACATACTACAAACTTAGTACCAGTAATTTATATTGCAAAAAACATTAAAAATGTTACACTAAGAGAGGGTGGTAGATTAGCAGATTTAGCACCAACATTATTAGATATATTAGGAATCGATAAACCTGAACTAATGACAGGTGAATCATTAATTAAAAGGGGGTAACCATGGGTTATATTACAGATATTTATGCAAGACAAGTTCTAGATTCAAGAGGAAATCCAACTGTTGAAGTTGAAGTATTCACAGATTTAGGCGGATTCGGTAGAGCATTAGTTCCATCAGGAGCTTCAACAGGACAATTCGAAGCTGTTGAATTAAGAGATGGTGACAAATCAAACTACCTAGGTAAAAGTGTTTTAACAGCAGTTGACAATGTAAACACAGAAATTGCTGAAGAAATTATCGGATTTGATGTATTTGAACAAGTTGCTATTGATAGAGCAATGATCGAATTAGACGGTACACACAACAAGGGTAGATTAGGTGCTAACGCAATATTAGCAGTTTCAATGGCTGTAGCAAGAGCAGCAGCTGATGAATTAGGTATTCCACTATATAACTATGTTGGTGGATTTAATGCTAAAGTTTTACCAGTACCAATGATGAATATCTTAAACGGTGGTGAACACGCAGACAACAACGTAGATATCCAAGAATTTATGGTTATGCCAGTAGGTGCAGAATCATTTGCAGATGCTTTACAAACAGGTGCTGAAATCTTCCATAGCTTAAGATCAGTATTACAAGCATCAGGTCACAACACAGCTGTTGGTGATGAAGGTGGATTTGCTCCAAACTTATCATCAAACGAAGAAGCTTTATCAACAATCGTTGAAGCTATTGAAAAAGCTGGATACAAACCAGGTGAAGATGTAATGATCGCAATGGACGTTGCTTCATCAGAAATGCTAGATGAAAACGGAAACTACAACCTAAAAGGTGAAGGCGTAGTTAAGACAAGGGAAGAAATGGTAGACTGGTATGAAGAATTAATTGCTAAATACCCAATCATTTCTATCGAAGACGGTCTTGATGAAGAAGACTGGGAAGGTTGGAAGTTATTAACAGATAGATTAGGTAAGAAAGTTCAATTAGTTGGTGACGACTTATTTGTAACAAATACTGAAAGATTATCAAGAGGTATCGAAGGTGGAGTTGCAAACTCAATCCTAATCAAGGTAAACCAAATTGGTACATTAACAGAAACATTAGACGCTGTAGAAATGGCTGCAAGAGCAGGATACACATCAGTAATTTCACACAGATCAGGTGAAACAGAAGATACAACAATTGCTGACTTAGCAGTAGCATTAAATGCAGGTCAAATTAAGACAGGTGCTCCATCAAGAACAGATAGAGTTGCTAAATATAACCAATTATTAAGAATTGAAGATGAATTATATGATACAGCTCAATTCAGAGGTAAAGATTCATTCTTTAACTTAAAATAATTTAAGGAAATACAGACTGAGATTCAATTAATTTGGATCTCAGTTTTTTTATTTGAATTATTCATTAAAATTATTTTTAACTTAATTTCCTTATAATTTATTATGAAGATATTAATAATCAAATTTTCATTACAAAATATATATGATTGTAAATTATATATATTTTAGTTTGCATATTATGAGTACTTATGATAGTATAATTATAAATAACTTAGTAATTAAATTAATAAAATTAAGATATAAAATAAATTTGTGTCATGATTTAATTGATTTGTTGTCTTAGATACTTTAATTTATAAAAATATTGGAGTAATTTATGTTAGCTTTTGAAATTAAAAAACTAATAAAATCAAAAGTATTTTTGTTCACAATAATATTTTCCATAATTATGTCTTTTTATATTAATTATAAGTCCAATAAACTAAATTTAACTATTGATTATCCTACATATATGGCGGATATTGATCCAGTAGCAATTTTTGATATGAATTTTTTCAATCAATATTATAAATTAGAAAATAAAGAAGAGGCTTTATTTGAGTATAATGAAACTTCTGAAAAATATTCAATTATAAAATATCCTGAAATTCAATTATATATTGTAAATAGAAAAAAACAAACTTTTACTGAAAACTATAATGTAGCAAAGATAGTACAAGATTTAAATTATAATAGTTTAGAGAATATAGAAGAGATTAGAAAAAAATATGATATTCAAATTGAAGATGTAAATCAAAAAAATGATTATGAATATGGTGTCTTTGAATCAAAATATTATCATGATAATAATATCTTATTCACTAGGGCGCATGTAGAGTTTTTATCTACTAATTATACAAGAAGAATTATTTATAATAGTAATATTATTTTTGGATTACCATTTTTGATTTTTATGATGATTTCATTTTATGGAATACTATCAAAAGAAAAAGATGAAGAAACAATAAATTTACTTAAAAATCAACCAAAAAGAAATGTTTTATTATCAAAATTATGTGCAATGATATTTATAGCTTTCATTTATATTATAGGATTTTTAATTTCCTTCTTAATTATATGTAAACTTCAAGGAATAAGCATAAATGGATTTAGAGAAATATATAGAGTATTCAATCCATTAAATGAGATTAAATATATTAAAGCGTATGAATTGATAGCTTTAATTCTAATTACATATTTTGTATTAGTTTTCTTAATATCTACATTTATATTGTTTATAAATGTTATCTCTTCAAGTAAAGAAGCTTCACTAGCTATCATTATTGTCGTGTTCGGGTTAGCTTATACACTAACGGAAAATAATGCATATTTACAAAATTCATTAAATCCTATATATGCACTTGATTATTTGCGTTTGATAATTGGAAAAATCGAGACAATAGTAGGTGTTGATGGAAGTGCTAATATAGAATATATAAATCATAGTAGCTTAATATACTTCTTGATCTATAGTATTTATTCATCGATATTATTCGCTTTATCAATTTATATTTTTAACAAGAATGTAGAAATAAAAAATACAAGTAAAACAAATCAAATTTACAATAACAATATATTTAATTTTGAAATTAGAAAAATTATTAAAAACAATTCATTTATTATTTATATGTTGGGTGCATTGATTTTTGTGTTTTCATTATATTATTTCCAAACTAATGATGTAGAAAATTACAAAAGATATTGGCTTGGGGAATCTGGGAAAATTAAAACTTATCAAGAGGAAATTAATAAATTAGAAGATGAATTATTATATACTGATTCTGATTTAGATAGAGAGCTGATAAATGAAGAATTAAGATTAACTAATAAGAAGTTAGATAGACAAAATAGAATCATCCAAGGATATAAGGCTTCCAATACTAAAGAATTTTATTTAGCACAAATAGAAAATACTATATATGAATATGATGTACAAGGTCCAGAAGCTCAATTTAAATATGAAAGGCCAATAATATTTGCAAAATTTGAGTCTAAATTGTTAGACGAAATGTCTATAAAAAACAATGTAAAGCCGATAATAAGACCAAGATTTCAATATTCAGCATATGAAAAATTTTCTAATCCACTTGCAGAAAATCAATCTAGAAATAGAGAAACTTATTTAACAAATTCCAGTTTGTATACAAATTATAAAATGCTTAAATATAACAATTTAGATATTCTTTTTCTCCTACTTATTTTATTTATGGTTCTTGGAGGGTATACTTATGATAAAGAAAATGGTAATCAATTAAATTTGATTTATACTCAACCTATAGATAAATTTAAATTTCATATTATAAAGATATTATCACAGACTTTAGTGATAACTTTGGTATATGTGTTTATAAGCTTGTTTATATTTTTGATGGGAATTATTAAAGAGGGACTAGGAGAATTAAATCAACCTGTTATTGAATATTTATATTTATTTAAAAATCCTCAAATAGCTATTGAAAATGAGGCCTTAAATACGATTACTACTATTCCTATATATATTTATTTAATAAAAGTATTTATTGCAATAATTTTTCAAGCATTATTTGTATCGTCTATTTCAACATTAATATCAATATTTATAAAAAGTAAAACAGTAATAATTGTATCAATTACAAGCATTTGTACAATTGGTCTAATAATTACAAAATTATGTGAGAAAAATATCGTAAAATTACTAAATCCATTTACATATATATTCGCAAATAATGTAGCAGATAATTCTGTAATTGCAGTGAATGGGATTGAAGGAGCAAGTTATATAATAAGTTTAACTGTGCTTTTTATATCATCAATTTTAATAGCGTTCGTAGGAGGTATTATAGCTAAAA
>NZ_CAMPYN010000022.1 GCF_946998255.1 uncultured Helcococcus sp.
ATTTTTCAGCTAAATTTTTTAAACTTACATATCCTTCTAAATATTCTTCTACAACTTTCATTTTGAATTCTGTACTATATTTTGCCATGAAAAAACTGACCTCCTTAAAGTTGTTTTTTAGGTCCAACTTTTGGGGGTCAGTTCAAATTTCTTACTACTTTTATTTTATGTCAATTGTTTAAAGTTTAGCTATTTATTAATTCTTTAAATTTATTTGCTACATTTTCAGGTGTAAATCCTCTTTCTTCATATAATTTTTGTCCATTACCTGAATCACCATATCTATTATTATAAACATGCGCATCAGAATATTTACTCCAACCTATTTCTGAAGACGCTTCAACAGATAGTACCGGTTTACTTCTATCAAGTACTGATTTTCTATATTCTTGACTCATATTGTCAAAAAGTCCCCATGAAGGCATGTTAACAACTCTTGCTTTTACACCTTCGTTACTTAGTAATTTTTGTGCTTTAATTGCTAATTCAACTTCACTACCAGTTGCAACAATTGTACCATCATATTCTTTTGAATCCGATATAATATAAGCACCTTTTTTAAGATTATCGAAAGATGTACCTTCTAAAACATCAACATCTTGCCTACCTAAAACAAGTACGGTAGGCTTATCATTTTTCAAAGCATATTCCCACGCATATATAGTTTCATTTGGATCAGCAGGTCTTAAAACATCTATTCCTGGAGTTGCTCTTAAACTTAACAATTGTTCTACAGGTTGATGAGTTGGTCCATCTGGACCTACAATTATACTATCATGAGTGAAAATAAATATTGGATTTATTTTCATTAATGCTGCCATTCTTATTGCAGCCTTCATATAATCTAAGAATACTAAGAACGTAGCACAATAACCTCTTAATCCCCCATGTAAAGTCAATCCATTTACGATTGCTCCCATAGCGAATTCTCGAACGCCAAAATTGATATTATTACCTGAATAATCACCTTTTTTAATAAAAGAGCTATTATCTAAATGGGTTTTATTTGATACACCTAAGTCAGCAGATCCTCCCATCAAAACACCTAACTGATCGAATATATAGTTTAAAGCTTTACCTGATGCTCCTCTAGTTGCAATGGGTGACTCAAACCTTCCCATAGACTCAATACTAAATTCACTAATTTTTTTATCAATATCAAATAAATTTTCGTAATCTTGAGGATATTTATTCTTATATTCTTCAAGTAAATCATTCCATTTCGTTTCTTTTTCTTGAGATAATTTTATATATTCTTCTCTGAATTCTTTAATTTCATCAGGTATTCCAAAAGGTTCTTGAATCATCCATTCATAAGAATCTTTCATATGTTTAGCTTCAATCTCACCTACTGCGTCACTATGAATCTTATTTGTTCCTTGTTTTGTAGATCCAAAACCTATTATATTTTTAGATTCAATTATTGTTGGTTTGTTAGATTTTTTAGCCTCATCAATAGCTTTGTTAATTTCAAGCAAATTATTTCCATCACTTACTTTTATATAGTTCCATCCCATTGATGTGAATTTTTGTTCAACGTTGTCTATTGTACTATCTTCTACCAATCCATCAGAACATACATCATTTGAATCATATAACATTATTAATTTTGATAGACCTAATGATCCAGCAAGTGAAATTGATTCATTCGCTACACCTTCCATTAGACATCCATCTCCTGCGATTACATATGTGTAATGATCAATTAATTTTAAATCTTCTTTATTAAATTTATTTGCTAGATGTGCTTCTGCTATAGCTAACCCAACCGCTGTTGCTACACCAATACCTAAAGGTCCAGTACTTGCATCCACACCAGGTGTTACATCACTTTCCGGATGTCCAGGTGTTTTACTTCCTAAGCTTCTAAATTTTTTCAAGTCATCAACTGTAACATCATATCCAAACAAATGTAACATTGAATACACAAGTGGAGTACCATGACCAGCAGAATATACTAATCGATCTCTATTAAACCATTGTGGATTTTTAGGGTTAACATTTAAATGATTTTTATATAAAGCATATGTCATAGGCGCACTACCTAAAGGCATACCTAAATGACCTGTATTAGCATTTTCCACCATATCTATTGATAAACTTCGTATCGCTGACACCATTAATTTATCTAAGTTCATATTACCTCCGTTTTTATATTATTATTTAATTATTATTTAATTATTATTTAATTATTATTTACTAAACTAAACCAAAAAGTTTTCCGATTGCGTATAATATTACTCCCACAAAGTTAAAATCTGTTTCTGGGAATGCTGTACCTTGAAGTCCTACATTTTCCATTATTGGATATATTATTGCTGGTCCTACAGCAATTAGTATACCAACTATGAATGATCCTGCTATAGCTCCTTTCCAACCACCAGTTGCATTTCCAAATACACCAGCTGTAGCTCCAATAAAGAAATAAGGAACAGCTACTGGTATAATAACTGGTAAACCTAGAGCTGCAAATAGTCCCATACATAATAAACCGGCAACGTAAGCACTTATAAATCCTACTAAAGTAGCTGTTGGTGCATATGCGAATACTACAGGACAGTCAAGAGCTGGCTTTGCGTCCGGAACTAACTTTTCAGATATACCAACAAACGCTGTTACTATTTCTCCTAAAAACATTCTTACACCTGTAATTATTACATAAAGAGATGCTGCAAATGTTAATCCTTGGAAAAGTGGAAATACTAACCAGTTTACACCTTCGGATATTTGTTCTGTAAAACCTTTACCTGCTGCTATTGCTGCTACATAGAAAAATATAATCATAGTTGCACCAACACCAACAACATAGTCCTTAAATATACTTAACCAAGCAGGTAATTTTAAGTTTTCTGTACTATCTTTCGGATCTCCAACTTTACTACCTACCCATCCTGATAAAGCATATCCAAGTGTTACATAATGCCCCATTGCTATTTCATCGCTTCCGGTTATTTTTCTCATACCTGGTTGAGCTATAGCTGGAAATACAGCTGCAGATATACCTAATAAAATACCACCAATTATAATAATTCCTGCATTACTTAATCCTAAAAACTTCAACATTATAGTTAATAATGCTGCTAAATATAAATTGTGTTGACCGGTTAAGAATATATACTTAAATTTTGTAAATCTCGCTACTAAAAAGTTTGATAAAAACCCTATTACCATTACTAATGATACAACTGTACCATACTTTTCTTGAGCTAAGGCTGTAACTGCTTCAGCTAATGGTAATACACCATTTAAATTAAAACCTTCACTAAATAGAGCTTGGAAAGACCCCAACGCAGCTGCAGTAGCAGCACTACCAATACCAAAAATTAAGAAACCTGTTATAGTTTTTATAGTACCTTTAAAAACTTCATGCATTGGTTTCTTCTGAAATACCAAACCTATAAACGCAATCAAACCTACTAAAACAGAAGATGCGCCTAATAAATCTTTAACGATAACTTTTAATATCTCCATTTTATTCTCCTATAAATTTCATATTATTTATTTTTTACTGTCTAAAAAATTTTGTAATTTTTCTTTAATTTCATCTTTATTCATTAAATCTTTGATACCGATAACAGCAAATGGTTTATCTGATAATTCTTCAGCTAAATCCGCCATTGTTATTAATAGGTCTCCATTAAAGTATTGAACAGCTGATACTTCATTGTGTTCAACGCTTATATCCCAATTATTTTCACGTATAACTTGTTCTACTTTGATTTTTAACATCATTGAACTTCCCATTCCAGTTCTACATGCTACTAATGCACTATACATTCTTACCTCCTTTCTAAAATTTTATAAATATCATCTAAACTACCATTTAATAATATATTCATATTCTCTTCATTATCTAATAGAGAAATAACATCTTGAATATTTTTTAAATGCTCATCATTACCTAAAGCACTTAAACCAATTAAAACCTTTACTGGATCATTATCTTCATTTCCAAACTTGACCACATTTTTCAATCTTAAAATGCAAACTCCTGATTTTTTAGCTCCTTCGTCAGGCCTTGCATGCGGTATTGCTACTCCTTTAGTTATAACAATATAAGGACCAAAATCATCCAACGTTTTTACCATAGCTTGAATATACCTTTCTTCAATATAATCATTTTCAAGCATCAATTCACCTGTTTTTATAACCGCTTCATATTTGTCTTTAGCTTCAACATCTATTTTAATCAATGATTTTTCCATTAATCACCCCTTATTCATATCTTCTAGCTAAATCTTCTATTCTGTCTATCAAAACTATTAAATCATTTCTATTTAAAGACTTAATTTGTTCTATATCATTTTCAATTAATATTTGTTCAAATGATAATATTATAGATTTTAATAAAGAGTTAGTTGTTTTTTGAAAAAGTATTTTCTTTATTCCAAAATAATCTGTAGCTATATTATTCAAAATATCCTTGTCATATGATTTAGTAATATCATATAAACTTTCCAATTTTTTTATATTAATTTTTGTTACATTAATCACCTGATTAATATATTCAATTTCATTATCATTAAATTTTATTTTACCTTCTAACAAACTTAAAATAGTATTCTCAAACTCAAGGATATGATTAATTTCATTTGAACTTATAATAAAAGGAATTAATTGATTTATATAATTGTATAAATTTATTTTTTTTACATATGTCCCCTCGCCAGTTTTAGTTTCTAAAACTCCCAGTGCATTCAGTTTATTAATAGCTAACCTAATAGTTAATCTATTTACTTCGAATTCTTCAGATAGTTTATTTTCTGACGGTATCTTTTCTCCAACTTTCCAAACGTCGTTTATTATCCTATCTTTAATTTCAGATGCTATTATGTCTGATAAGTTTAGTTTCTCTATATTAGAAATATTTATCACCCCCTTATGTATGCTTAGTCACCTGTTCGCTAGGTTATCCATATTGTATCGTTATTTTCTTGTTATGTCAAGTGTTGTGAAAACATATTTCATTTTATCCATTTTTTAGAATCATTTATAATTTACGGACTTAATAGTGCTTGATACTTAAATATATAATAATATGAAATGGTTTTTCAAAATCAGATATTCAATCATATACCTTTTATTACTTACCTTTATATTAAAAAATATTATATTTAGCATACTTGTCAATATATATATTATTTATAAAAGTAACATTCTCATTATGCTATAATATTCTAGAAAGGAGTCTTTATGATAAACAATTATAATTTTGATGAAAATAACGAAAATCACTTAGACAATCTCGAATTTAATAACGACTATAAAGAAAAAGAAAGACGAGCCTACAGGCAAATCATTTTTACATCTATAATTTTCCTATTGTCACTAAATTTTATCGCACCATTTTTGGCGAATTTTATCAGTCAGGAAATCAGTGGAATATTAATGATGCTAGCTGTTTCAATTTCTCTTATACCAGTTTTTCTTTTGATGGATGGGAAAAATAAACTTGGAGAATTAAAAACAATAAGGAAGAAAATGACTTTTTCTAATTTCTTATTTTTATTTGGCCTTATGTTCCTATCTAGTATAATATTTGTCAATCTTACAAATATTATAGTAGAAATATTCAATATACAATCAGTTGATGTTACTCAAATAATAAATGATAACCTAAACTTTAACTTATTTATTTATGCAGTTATTTTTGCACCTATCATGGAAGAATTTCAATTTAGAGGTCTATACCTAGAACATGGTAGAAAGTACAGTAGTTTAGCTACCATCTTAATAGTTTCTATTTGTTTTTCTTTTATGCACGGAAACTTTATTCAAAGCATAGGGACTATAGGAATGTCTCTAGTTATAAGTTATGTTGGCTATTCATATGGATTTGTATATGCAGTCTTATTCCACTTTATAAACAACCTATACGCAACTATTGTTTCTAGATATATCATAGCTAATCCTGAATCTAGCTTAGCAATGTTTGCTGGAATGGCAATCTTAATGCTTATATTAGTTACAGCAGGACTATTGATTTTTAATAAATCTGTTAAGGATGAAATAAAAGAAAATCTCGGTCTTGCAAAAGAAGATACGGATAAAGAAAAGAATATTGAAGGATTAAAGAATTTAATGACAGATCCAGTATTTTATATTTATATAATAGTATTTATCGCTTTATCTGTTTTAGAAGTATTTTAAAAAGCTTGCAAATTTTTGCAAGCTTTTTTATTAGAAAATATTAAGTTTTACAAATCTCTGAAAGTTATCAATTCTATCCCATTATCCTCAAAAAGCTCCTTTATTTCAGGATTTAACAACTCTTTTAATGCACTTGTTCTATTGATTGTATAGGCAGAATTTTCTGCCAAAAATGAGTCTACATAAGCTGGATGACACATTATTTCTATGCTGTCATAGATTTTACAGTCCCTTATTAGATTATTCGTTTCCATACTTCTCCAAATATCGGTCTTACCACCTAGTTGATCAAAATAATCTAACATTTTACTTGTAGTCTTATATCCTTCAGGTAAATTAAAGTTATTTCTCACTGGCAAATCATATTCATCAGCTAGTCTTAAATATATTTTTTGTAATTCATCTAGAGCATTTATATGGTGGTGGCTGTCGAGATGACTTGGATTTATACCACTGTTTATAACCTTGTCTATTTGAGACTTCCATTCCCTATATATTTCATCAAGATTTATAGAGTCTGCATTCTCTTTTTCATTATAAAATGAACGATTAAGAAAAGCGCCCTTATCATCTACAATGGTTTGTAAGTCTTTACTTACTGGATATCCACATGTGAGGGTTAAATGGACCCCTACCCCTAGACCAGGATTTTTTTTAGCCAAGTTTACTGCTTGATCAAAACCTGGCATGCCTGCCATCAAAGTTGTAGATGTCAAGACTCCATTTTGATGAGCTTCAATAATCCCCATATTAACACCCTTGCAATATCCAAAATCATCAGCATTTATTATTAACCTACCCATAAGACCTCCTGCTAATATAAAATAATTATTTCCTTACAAAAATAATATCAAATATATTAGTATTTTCCAATGTTCTAACAGATTAAAAATAAGTTTTACCACTTCATTAAAACAAAACTGACCTATCACATTGGTTTATCCCCAATTTTTCAAGGTCAGTAAAGCAATACTAGATTTTTTTATTATTTAATCTTTGAATGATCTAGAGATTCTATATATTCTTCCAATTTAGGAACTATATACTTAAAGGTTTCTTCTTCAAATGGATTTTTCAATCCAACTTTTTCTATAGTTTCTTTTGTTCCATACTTACCACCAAGTTTACATAGGTCTAGGTATTTTTGCCATGCATCCTTATGATTTTCCATGTCCATTACAAAGAATTGGAAGGCATTTACTTGGGCTATTGTGTAGTCTAGGTAATAGAAAGGTGATGAGTAAACATGACCTTGTCTTTGCCATCTTCTACCTTCTTCCATAAACTGATTATCTTCATAATCTATTTCTGGATTATATTTCTTTTGTATTTGTCTAAACTTAGCATTTCTTTCTTGTGGACTTGCTTGTGGGTTGTCATATACCCATTCTTGGAATTCGTCGATTGAAGCACCATAAGGTAAGAATTGTATAGATCCAACTACGTGGTTGTATAGGAATTTTTCAGTATCTTCTTTGAAGAAGTCTTTCATCCAAGGATGTGTAAAGTATTCCATTGACATGGAATGGGTTTCCATTATTTCCATACATGCGGATTGGTTGTCTGATGGATAAACATCTCTCACAAGGTAACCTTGGAAGGCATGACCTGCTTCATGAGTTAAAACTTCAGCATCATGAGCAGTTCCATTGAAGTTTGCAAATATGAAAGGTAGTTTTGTCACAGGTAGAGATGTCATATAGCCACCTGGTGCCTTACCCGCCTTAGAACTTAAGTCCATCATTTCATTTTCTACCATTTTATTGAAGAATTCTTCAGTTTCTGGCGAAAGTTCAGCATACATGTCTTTAGCTAATTTAACTAGATGTTCTTCGTCTCCCTTTGGTGTAGGGTTTCCACTTATGAAATTTAGATTTAAATCATAATATTTCATATCTTCAATACCAATTCTCTTAGCTTGTTCCTTATAGTATTTTTGTGCTAGGGGCACTATATACTTATAGATTTGGTCTCTATAATTTTTGGCATCATTTCTATCCCAGTCAGTTCTACCAAAAGACCTATAAGCAACATCTATATATGAATCAAAGCCTAGTTTGTTAGCTATCCTTGTTCTGATTTTTACCAATTCATCATAAATTCTATCAAAGTCTTCTTTTCTTTCTTCAAACCATTTGGTCATAGTTTCTTGGGCAGCTTTTCTTCTAGCCCTGTCCTTATCTTGTAAGACTGGTGAAAAACTTGAAAGATTGTAAGTTTTTCCTTCAAATTCAAATTCAGCTGTACCAGTTAATTTTTGGTATTCTTGGGTTAATTTCGCTTCTTCTACCCTATCTTCCATTATCTCTGGTTTGAAAATATTTTTTTGTAATTCATCAGTCTTCGTAATATTTGAACCATACCTATCTTCAAATTCTTTTCTGAATTTAGATGTTAATCTTATATTTTGAAGCCTATTTCCAACTTGTGAAAATTTAGGAATGATTTGATCAAAAGCTTCTACCTCTTTTTCATAAAATTCATCCCTAGTATCAATTGAATTTCTTATATAGGCTATTGTGTACATCTCAGCAAATTGAGCCATTTTATCTTCATGTTTTTTATGGGCATCAAAAAATTCTTCTGAATTTTCTGCATTTTCTAAAGTATCCAGATATTGATTTAAACTTTGTAAGTCTTGGTCAAAATCTGGCCTTTTATATTGTAAATCTTTAAACTTCATAATTCCTCCTATCTTGTTATATATCTTACCACTAAAAGTTGAATTTATAAATGAAATTGTAAAACTTTAATAAGTCCAGTATAATAAGTATGTTAAAGATAAAAGGAGTTAATTATGTTTGAATGGTTTTTAGGAATAAATCCAGTCCTACAAGCTCTAATGGCAGGTATTTTTACCTGGGCTTGTACAGCTTTAGGAGCTGCTTTGGTGTTTTTTTCAGAAAAATGGATGATAAGTTTCTTGCTATAATGCAAGGTTTAGCAGGAGGGGTAATGACCGCAGCATCGTTTTGGTCTCTACTTGATCCAGCTATAGAATATGGAGAAAGTGGTCCTTTACCAGCATGGATACCTCCAGCTATAGGATTTTTACTAGGTGGTATATTTTTAAGAATACTAGATAAAGTAATCCCACACTTACATGCCAGTGCTGACCATGGGGACTTTGATATCAATAATAGTAAACTAGGTAAAAATACTATGCTATTTTTAGCAGTTACTATCCATAACTTCCCAGAAGGTATGGCCTTGGGTGTAGCTTATGCTGCTGCAGCTGCTCAACCGGGACTTGCAAGTATGTCTGGAGCTATCGCTCTTACACTTGGTATAGGATTACAAAACTTCCCTGAAGGTTCAGCCCTATCCCTACCTATTCTAGCAGGTGGTAAAAGTAAAAAAGAAGCCTTTAATTTAGGACAATTATCCGCAATAATCGAACCAATAGGTGCCGTTCTCGGTGCCTGGGCTGTTACACAAATTACAGCACTACTACCATACGCCCTATCTTTTGCAGCAGGCGCTATGATTTTCGTAGTTGTTGAAGAGTTGATACCTGAATCCCAAGAATCTGGTTTTACTGATTCTGCAGCCTTAGCTTTTTTAGCTGGATTTACACTCATGATGGTATTAGACGTAGCACTAGGTTAAGCATAAAAAAAGAAAGTGATTGTTTTCAATCACTTTCTTTTAATATATGTTGATATTTCCTATATATACTCATTCATTATACCAGTCATTTTCGACCATGCCCAAATCAAGAAAACACTAATCATAACAAAATAGAAAATTTCTAACATATAACCTCCTAAATATTTTTATAGCATCCTTGCACCTATATTATATAGGATATTTCTAAGTTTGAAAAGGTTTTTTATAAAATATAGAGGCTAATATTTAACCATATTTTTTATATTTTGATCATCTCTTACTTTCTCTAATAATGTCTAAAATATCAATTAAAGTTTTAGCAGATCTTATATCATACTTTTCTTTTAACTTATCAAGCTGATAGTCTTCTAAGTCCTTATATAGGTTGATAGACCTTGTTAAATCATTATTACCATCTTCGTCTTTATATAGCAATAAATCTCCACTATTGATTAAATCTATTGCTTCATCCACTAATTCAGTATTTTCATCTGTAGCCTTGATATTCCACTTAGCCCTTCTTTTATGCTTATAAGTTTTATTTTCTTGTTTGTCTAAAAAACTTATAGCTAAAGACCTTATATTTCCAGGTTTTGCTATATTTTCATCAGCCATTGAAGACCAGATAGGTCTTATATCTTTTCCAGCTAGGGGACCTCTGCTTGAGCACAAAAAGTCCATCCTATACTTATTCATACCTATAACTATTTGGTCATCGTCATTAATAGGCTTACCATTACTTTTGCAAATATTTTTTATCCTATTTCCAACTTCTTCTTTTAAATCAATTTCATAGTTTAAGTTACCAAACATATCAAAGGTAGAGTACTTGCTCATGGCCCTATCTTTATCAAAAGATAAAGTCACATCTCCATCTTGGTAGCCATTAAAATATCCAGCTGACCACTCCATGTAAGCCTTTAATTCTTTTTCACTTATTACAAACTTACTTATTTCTCCTCCAGCATATCTGTAGGCATTGTATAAGTCTTTTCTTTTAATGGTTGTAGATTTTATATTTGGATAGAAGTTGTCAAAATGATAGGCAACTATATCCGCCTTTGAATAATACAACATAAGGTCAGTAAAAAAATCTCCCAATTTACTTTGACTTATCCTGGTTTGCGGGATACCTCTGATTTTATCTTCATCATCCAAGGCTATATCAGAATAACCAAGGATTTCATTTATATAGGCTCTCAATCTATTGTGGTATGGTTCCATAGCCTTTATAACTTCAGGATCTTGGTCTATGCCCTTATTTATATCTATAAGTTCTGCTTTTATATCAACAAGTCTGTTATCAGCTTTATCTAGATCAAAATATAGGTCTATCTTTGAAAGAGCTTGTCCATAGGCACCCGGTTCTAAAATGTAGGTGTCATTAATTTTTTCTATTAATTTTTTGTGCATGTGACCTGCAAAAATTCCAGCAATCCTATGACTTCCATCTACTTTCTCTATTAAATCTTTCACCCCTGTAAAAGGAATATCATTTTCATTCATTTTACCCATGTGAAATAGACCTATAACCGCATCAACATCTTCCAATTGACCTAGTATAAGTTCTAATTCTTTTTCCGCATCTGTAACTGTGTAATCATCCAAGTTCCCTCTTTTAGCTTCAAAAACTCTTACCAAGGGAGTATTTAGACTAATAAAGGCTATCTTCACTCCAGCTATTTCTTTATAATAAATAGCTTTTAAATACCTGAAATCTTCACCTTTTTTATAAATATTTCCCATCATTGATACACCATTAAAGTCTTTTATAGCCTGGTTTAAATGATCCATACCAAAGTTAAACTCGTGGTTTCCCATATTATAGATGTCATATTTTATTAAATTTATAGCTTCTATGCCTGGATATTTTTTATCAGATAAGAAGTATTCAGCACTATTTCCCTGAATTAAATCCCCATTGTCAATAACGACAGTATGGGGATTCTCTTCTCTAATCTTATTTATTATTGTACTTATCCTGGCTAAACCGCCAGTTTCTACTTCTTCATCCTTCGCATAATCCCAGGGAAGATAAAAACCATGTATGTCACTTGTAGCTAACAAGCTAACTTTGACTATATTTCCCATATTACCTCTTAATTATTTTCCAGATAAAGCATCCTTGATTTCTTTGTTATGTTTGCTCTTATTTTCAACAAATGGAAGGTCAATAGTTTTTCTTTCACCATGTATAAAGTCATTGATTTGTGAAATTGCTTTATCAATGATTTCATTTGATTTTGTTAAGAATGGACCTTCTAAGTCTATATTTTCACCGTGATTTACATCTACTGCTAATAATTCTTTGCTATTTGCATAAAATGTAAATACTTGTCCTCTTGCTGAAAATCTATATCTATTTGTTACCTTTGCTTGTGCCATTTTTTCCCCCTTATAAAGTGTTTATATTTTTATTTTATTAACTTATCTAATTTATCAACTAGTTTTCTAAATATATCTAGTGATTGGTTTACAGTTTCTGGTTTGGACATATCTACCCCAGCAATCTTAAGTTGCTCTATTGGGAAGTGGTTTGCCCCATCTTTTAAAAACTTAATATAATCTTCTACCGCACCTTTTTGTCCATCCAACACTCTTTTAGCTAGTATTGATGAAGCTGAGAAGCCGGTTGCATATTTGTATACATAGAAGTTTGAATAAAAATGAGGTATCCTCATCCATTCATAGGCTATTTCTTCATCAGAAACTATTGAATCTCCAAAGTATTTTTTATTTAATCCATGATAAATGCTTGAAAAATCATCCTTTGTTAAAACTTCTTTAGCTTCTATTTTTGAATGAACTTCTCTTTCAAATTCAGCAAACATTGTTTGCCTAAATACCGTTGACTTATAGTTATTTATATAAAAGTCTGTTAGGTAAATCATTTCTTCTTCTGATTCAGCTCTTTCCATCAATAAGTCTAATAATAGAGCCTCATTGAAGGTAGAAGCAACTTCAGCTACGAAAATTGTATAACCTGAATGTAAGTAATCATTTGTGCTTCTATCATAGTAAGAATGCAATGAATGTCCCATTTCATGAGCTAAGGTAAAAACTGAAGATAGGCTTCCATCAAAGTTCATTAGGATGAATGGTTTGGTATCATAAGATCCTGATGAATAAGCTCCACCTCTCTTACCTTCTCTAATATCTGCATCAATCCAATTTTCTTCGAAAGCTTTTTTATAGTTTTCTACGTATTCTTCACCTAAAGGTTTTACAGACTCTATAACCAAATCTTTAGCTTCTTCAAATGTATACTTCTTATCGAAGTTACTTGAAATAGGCATATAAACGTCATACATGTGTTGGTCTTCTAGGCTCAAAGCTCTCTTTTTAATTTCATAATATTTTTGTAAATAATCTAAATTGTTATGAACTGATTCTATAAGAGCATCATAGACTTTTTCTTCTACATCATCTCTAAATAGAAACATTTGTCTAACATTTTCATAACCTTTTAATTTAGCTATTTTAACTAGATTATCAATATGTGAATAGTAAGCTTGGGCTATAGTATTTCCAAATTGATTATAAGTTTTATAGTAAGCTTCAAAAGCTTGTTTTCTCAATTCTCTATTTTCTGATTGTTGTAATTGAACAAAATTTACATTGGTAATTTTTGTATCAAAATCTTCTAGATATGGAAATTCCATATCGGAATTTGTTAAGTAGTAGTATATATTTGATGCTGTAGACCTAGCAGATGATAAGGTAGATAATACGGCCTCTTCCTTATCAGACAAGGTATGGTCTTTATACCTTAAAATCCTATCTAGATATAGGTCATGGTCTTTTAATCTCTTTTCATTTTCTAATTCTTTTATTTCATCATTAGTTAAAGATAAAAGTAAAGGATTTAAAAATGAAATACCTGTAGAAAATTCATTGGCCAGGTTTAAAACTTCCTTGTCTAGCCTTTGATACTTAGCTACATTTGAGTCTTCATCTTTTTTCAAGTGTGAGTAGGCATATAACTTTTCTATTTTTCTAGAAAAATCACTTTCTAAAATAATTAAATCTGTTAGATTTTCTTTTGGACTTTTCTTTAATTCATTTAATTTATCTAAATCTTTTTGTATATTGGTTAAATCTTCGTAAGCTTTATCGTCTGATTCGTATATACTTGTTAAATCCCATTTTATACTTTTTGACATAGGACCTCCTTATTCATCATCATTAAAGTAATAGCCTTCGCCCCAGGCTGTCTTTATATATTTATATGTATCACTTGGTGTAAGCTTTTCTCTAAGCCTTCTAATATGGACATCTACAGTTCTGATGTTGGATTCTCCAACACCTTCCCATAGCTCTTGAGCTAGTTCTTGTCTAGTAAATATTTTATCCTTATTTGTCGCTAAAATAAATAACAAGTCGAATTCTTTACCAGTTAATTCTATATCAGTTGTATTTATCCTGACTTTTCTACCTAGCATATTAAATTCAAAATCACCTGTTTTCACAGTATTTAATTGCTTATTATTTGAATTTTCATTTGTAGGTTTATTAGGTATACTTCTTCTCAATACTGACCTAATCCTAGCCTTAAGCTCTAGCAAATAGAAGGGTCTCACAATATAGTCATCACAACCATATTCTAAGGCCAAAACAACTTCATTCGCTTCCTTGGTTTCTGATACTACTATTGTAGGAATATTACGGACTTCATTCATTTGTCTTTTTAAATCTAAACCTGTACCATCTTTATATTTCATATCTATAATTGCTAAATCATAATGATATTTGCTAAAGGCATCTATAGCCTCTTTTATAGTTTTAGTGGAAGTAATTGTGTAATCTTCTGTCTTAAAACTATATTTGAAATTATCTATAAAGTCTTGGTCAGAGTTTACTAATAATATTTTCAAATCTATACCTCTTCCATACATTTATAAGTAAATTATAACATAAATGTAATATATAGGACAAGAAATCTTGGTATTCTGTCTTTTAATATATCCTAGGTGTTAACCATGTTTATTTATAATAAAAAATCCTCTTTCGTTAACATCATTTATGGCAACGAAAAAGGATTTTTAACTATTAAATCAATAACAAAAAAATTATATAACTAACTCAAATACAATTTTCCATCAACAAATTTATATTCTTTAAATATCTTTGAATCAAAATATCTAGTATCATGACTTACCAATATGAGGGTGGTTTCGTCTTTGATGTTGGTAAAAATATATTCATAAAACTTTTCTTTGAATCTAGGATTTAAGGCTGCTGTAGGTTCATCCAAAATTAAAATTTCAGGATCATTTATAATAGCTCTGCAAATAGCTACCTTTTGTCTTTCCCCTCCAGACATAGTCTTAACAGCTTGCCTTAACTTTTTATTAAGTTCAAATTCATCAATTAGTTTATCAAAGCGTTCTTTTTTTTCGCTAAATTTATATTTTTTTGAATAAAGTAAAGGAATCTCAATATTATACTTGGTACTTTCATCTTCTAGAAGAAAGTAATCTTGGAAAATAAATCCAAACATTTCATTTCTTATTTTCGCTAATTCTCCTTCTGACATCTCTTTTACATCTTTCCCATTTATTAAATAGGTCCCCTCAAAATCAAGATCGTAAGTAGCTAATATTTTTAAAAGACTTGTCTTTCCTATACCATTTTCTCCACTAATAAGTATCTTGTCTCCCTTATTAACTTTAAAATCGGCCTGATTTAAAATAATAGTTTGATTATCATAATCTTTATTAAAAATTTTGCTAATATTTTTAAGCTCCAGCATTTAAGACTCCTATTTGATTTTTCTTATATATTTGATGTATTAGATTTATAGTGAAAACTATATAGTAAAATATAGTAATGCAGGCTATAATCGTAAATATATGGTCGATATTAAATCCATTAAGATAATTCATCAAAGCAAAATTTATAAAAAGCATAGATAATATCAAAATTTGATTTCTTAGAAATATATCCTTATTCCTCGCTCCTGATATATAATGAATATCATATTCTTTTTCTAAGTCTGCAAATAAACTATTATAAAAATAGACAAATACGGCCACAAGCAGTACTAATAAAAAGATTACATAAGGAATCATGTAAGTTAATATAAAGTATTCTTCAGAAACACTTTTCGTAGTTACTTGCATAACAACTGATAAAAAGCTATCCTTAAATATAGTTATCATCTTTTCATAGACCTTATCCTTTAACGATTCATCTTGAAGCTTGCTATTGTCTACAATTTCCATAATTTCATTTTTCTTTATATCATAAGCTTGAATGTCTTGCCATTTTGAATCATCTACCTTTAAAATGTTATAAAGTGTAGATAATTCTTCCTTTTCAAGGTAAGTAAATTTTGATAAAAAGTTCAGCTTATCTATAGAATTGTCTATTTTATATTCTTTTGTATATTTTTCTACGCTTTCTTTATCTACTTTCTGAGCCACTATCCAATAAAAGGAATTATCCAAATCCTTTATGCCCCTGCCATCGACTATATAAGTATGGTATCCAAAATCTTCAGAAAGTTTACTACTATTAAAATAAGTAAACAAGTCCTTATTATATAATTCATCTAAGTCTTTAGTTAATTTTGAAAAATCATCATTATTTTTTAGGGACGTTACTACTGGTGCATAGTGAACCTTAGAGGGTGATGGTTTAAGGTCACTTTGATTTATATAATTATAGTAAACAGATGAAAACAAGGGGATGAACAAAAAAGATAAGCCCGATAAAATAATAAGTAAATATATAAATGATTTATACTTATTTTTTATATCTCTAAAAGCTAATTTGATTGTACTTGTACTCATAATTCCCCCCTTTGAGGAAGTTTCATTTTAAAATATTTAACTATTTTAAAAAAAGATATAAAAGATGTAATAAGCAATACTGATACAAAGGAAACCACTATAAAGTCTAACTTTATTCGCCTATGACCAAATATTTCAAAGTAAAAAATAGTCAGTATTGTCGATACTAAAAGTACTATAAAAACTTTTGCTATATGGTCTTTTAAATATAAGTTGATATAGTCTTTTAAACTTGCCCCATATATCCTGCTAATCAAAATATCCTTTTTTAATCTTCTGCTATAAATTTCTGTGAAAAATATAAGTATCATATAAATTATCCCAAGAGAAAGAAGTATCGCACGCGTGTAAAGACCAGTGTTCCAATTTATCACTATAAATCTTTGTAAGAGTTGAAATATATTGTCTTTATTTTGCTTAAATCCAGCTAGCTCAAAATGTGATATTAGATCATTTTCTTTTTCCTTGGGATGATTTCTCATATAGATATGGTCTATATCAGAAGTGTTTATGGAAAATAAATTTTTTATTAATTTTAAATTTCTAGATGTGCTAGAAATTGCGGACTTAATATCAAATGTATTTATAATATTTGTACTATACTTATCTTCAAATACATGTAATTTTTCGTCTATTTTTCCACTAAGTATAGATTCCTGATCAGCAATCAGTACAGAAACATTTTTTTTATTAATATAGTCATCTTTGGAAAAATATCTTAAATCTTGCGGTGAAATTATTTTCGATGAACTTGTATAATAGTACATAGAAGGGTCATATAGGGCAACCACAGAATCATCTTTATTTGTTTCAGCCACTACAGATAAGTCTTCATAGTCTAAAAGAAATGAAAAATCGCTATTCTTATTTTTATTTGTTTTAATAAATTGTAAATAGTCAGTTCCCAAATCGTATTTATACTTATAATAGGCTCCCGATACTAAATAGTTAAAAGCAAATATTAAACATATATTTAGAATGAAAATTATTGTGTAAAATTTTCTCTTTTCCTTCATGATACTCTCTCTTTTTTTAGCTATACGTTTACATTATTATATTATCAAAAAAAACTCGCTTTTTCACTTATTTAACGATTTTTATGTATTCATTATAAATAAACATTTTAACTATGATAAATATTTTTAATTAAATTCCACATAAAAAAGCAGACCTAAGCCTGCTTTTACTTACTTTATTCAACTTACATTCCCATTCCCATTTGTCCAGCCATTGGGTTCATAGGATTTTCTTCTTCTATATCTGCAATAGCTGTTTCTGTTGTCAAGATCATTGAAGCTATTGAGGCAGCATTTTCTAAGGCCGATCTTGTAACCTTGGTTGGATCTACTATACCTGCTTTTACCATATCTACAAACTGATTATTTAAGGCATCATAGCCTAAGCCTTTATCTGATGCTTTTACCTCATTTACTATTACAGCTCCTTCTATACCAGCATTTTCTGCAATTTGTCTTAAAGGTTCTTCCAAGGATCTTGCTACTATCATAGCTCCAGTTTTTTCATCCCCGTCTACACTTGAAATGTATTCATCAAGTGATTTTATGGAATCAATTAAAACAGTACCACCTCCTGCAACTATTCCTTCTTCAACAGCTGCTTTTGTTGCAGCTAAGGCATCTTCAATTCTAAGTTTCTTTTCCTTCATTTCTACTTCAGTAACAGCTCCAACTTGGATTAAAGCAACACCACCAGATAACTTAGCTAACCTTTCTTGGTATCTCTTAACATCAAATTCTGAATCAGAACTTTTTATATCTGTTTTAATTTGATTGATTCTGTTTTCTAAGTTTTCCTTTGAACCAGAACCATCTACGATAGTTGTAGAATCCTTATCTACATTTACCTTTTTAGTTGATCCTAATTGGTCTAGTTTTACTAATTTCAAGTCATCATTTAATTCTTCTTTAAATACTTGTGTACCTGTCAATACAGCTATATCTTCAAGAATTGCATTCCTATTTTCACCATATCCAGGAGCCTTCACAGCTACCACATTGAAGGTTCCCCTTAGCTTATTCAATACTAGGGTTGTGAGCACTTCGCCTTCTACATCATCGGCTATTATAAACAATGGTCTAGAAGACTCAACAACTTGTTCTAAAACTGGTAAAATTTCTTGGATATTATTTATCTTTTTATCTGTTATTAAAATAAATGGATTTTCTAATTCTGCGATTTTCTTTTCTCCATCACTTATCATATATGGTGATAAGTAACCCTTGTCAAATTGCATACCTTCTACAACTGAAAGATTTGTGTCCATAGTGTTTGATTCTTCAACACTTATAACTCCATCCTTGCCAATTTTTTCCATAGCATCAGCTATTAATTGCCCAACCTTAGGATCCGCTGAAGAAATAGCACCAACTTGAGCTATAGCTTCTGTAGTTTCAACCGGTGTAGAGAATGATTTTATTTCTTCCACCACGATTTTAACAGCTTCTTCAATACCTTTTTTGATAATTACAGGATTCGCTCCAGCTGCTATATTTTTTAAGCCTTCCCTAACTATAGCTTGGGCTAAAATAGTTGCGGTAGTTGTACCATCTCCTGCTACATCATTTGTTTTGATAGCAACTTCCTTTAAAAGTTGAGCTCCCATATTTTCATACTTATCTTCTAGTTCGATTTCCTTAGCTATGGTCACCCCATCATTTGTAATCAGAGGAGCCCCATAAGCTTTATCTATAACAACATTTCTACCTTTAGGACCAACTGTAACCTTTACAGCATCTGCTAATTTGTTAATACCTGCTTCTAAAGATTTTCTTGATTCTAATCCATATTTAATATCTTTTGCCATAATATAACCTCCTAATCTTTAAACCTTACTCTTCAACTACTGCTAATACATCTTCAAAGTCAATTACTATATAAGTATCATCTCCATCTTTAAGGTTTGTACCCTTGTATTTTGTATATAGCACCTTATCGCCTTTTTTAATTAAATCTGTATCTAGGTCTTTTGATATTTCTATAACTTCTGCAAAATCTGGTTTTTCTACTGCTGAATCAGGCATGATAATACCTGAAGAAGTTTTTTCTTCCTTATGTATCTCTTTTAAAACTAATCTTTGACCTATTGGTTTTATTATCATATTTCCTCCTAGTATTGATTTTATTATTTTATATTCATTTTTAAGGATTTGTTATCACTCTATACGTCTGAGTGATAATTTTATTATAACATAAAGTCAAACATAGTCAAAGTTTTTTTGACCTTGTTTGACTTTTCTTTACTTTCCTATTTTATTTTCTCTAGCATAGTAGAATAAGTATTGTTGAGCATAGCCTCTTAGGTCACCAAATAATTCAGTTCCTTTTTCTAAAATCTTTTTATTAGGAATTT
>NZ_CAMPYN010000023.1 GCF_946998255.1 uncultured Helcococcus sp.
AGTTAATTCACCGGAAAATATTTACTATTTAAGTGGATTAACACCAAACCAACTAACCGTTTCTAGAAATCCAAATTTTGCAGGTCTTATTATAAAAGACCATAACGATAAAATGATTTTGACTACAATGGATTATGAAAATGCGACATTTGAAAATCTTAATGACGAGATTGTCTTAGATTCATACACAACATGGGTAGGGCTAAAAAATAAAGAAGAAATTGAGAAAAAACTAGAACCATCATATGATTTCAAATCTAGTTTAGATATTATCCAGGACCACTTAAGCGAGTATGAAGATAAGGGAAAATATAATTTAGGAATAGAACTTGACTTTATAACAGCGACATATATAGAAGAAATTAAGAAAAGATTCCCACATGCTAACTTGATAAATATTAGCGATCTATTTATTAAGGCAAGGTCAGTAAAAACTGCTGAAGAAGTTCAAATCTTTAGAAATATGGTTGAAGTACAAGATAAGGCCTTGTTAGAAATGAGTAAACATGTAAAAGTAGGTGTGAAAGAAAAGGACCTACTAGATGTCTATAAGTCAAGCATATTTGAAGATGGAAGATTTTTACCTAGCGGGTGGACAATGATTGGTTTTGGTGAAAATAGTTCAAGACTAAGTAGACCAACTGATAAGGTGTTGGAAAATAATCATTCTATTAGATTTGATGGTGGAGTCAATGCAGACTTTGATTTTTACACTACTGATTTTTCAAGATCATGGCTAATGCCTGATGCAGATCCATTATTGGTGGAAATCAAAGATATCTTATACCAAGCCCAACAAAATATGATAAAAAGTATAAAAGTTGGCATGAAATTTAGCGATTTATTTAATCTTGGATTTAACCAAGTAAGAGAGTCGATACCAAACTACACTAGAGGGCACCTAGGCCACAGTATAAGCTTGGGGCCACAAACTGCAGAATATCCGGTTATAAACAAGGATAACCATGATACTATAAAAGAAAATATGATTTTATGTGTTGAAGTTCCCTTGTATATAAGTGGATTTGGTGGATTTAACATAGAAGATATGATTTTAGTAACTAAAGATGGAGCTGAAGTTTTATCCCATAGAAGTCCTCACTATTTAGAATTTGAAAAAAGAAAATAAATTAAATTTAAATTTGACTCAAAGCTATGGATTTGCTATTATATAACTTGTCAATGAAAAACCTTGACAGGAGAAGAAATGGAAAAGAATGTAATTATTAGTATCTTATATAGCTACTATGGAAAATTACTGACAGATAAACAAGCAGAAGCAATCGACTTATATTATAATGAAGACTTATCTTTGACTGAAATTGCAGACCTTCAAGGTGTTAGCAAACAAAGTGTTTCTGAAACAATAAAAAGATCTGAAAAGATCTTATTGGATTACGAAAATAAATTAGCCCTAGTTGCTAAGCTAAATAAGCTTCAAGACTATATATATAAGTTAGAAGAAAAATTGATAAATGATTTGGGAAATGACCAATATAGTGAATATATGGACTTGATATTCCAAATCAAGCAAGAATTAAAATAAGGAGTGCATTATGTTTGAAAATTTATCGGACAGATTGCAAAGCCTAATGTCAAACCTTAGAGGCAAGGGTAAATTATCTGAAAAAGATATTGACCAAGCCATGAGAGAAATCAGACTAGCTTTACTAGAAGCTGATGTTAACTTTAAGGTTGTAAAAAGCTTTGTTAAAAAGGTAAAGGAAAGAGCCCTTGGCCAAGAGGTCATGAGCAGCCTTACTCCTGGACAAATGGTTGTAAAAATTGTAAATGAAGAGCTTATTAACCTGATGAGTGATGATAACCAATCCTTAAAGACATCATCTAAGCCACCAACAGTTATTATGATGGTAGGTCTTCAAGGTGCAGGTAAAACAACACAAACTGGTAAATTAGCCCTACATCTAAAGAAAAAAGGTAAAAAGCCTTTGCTTGCAGCAGCGGATATTTACAGACCAGCAGCGATAGACCAATTGAAAGTAGTTGGTGAACAAGTAGATGTACCTGTATTTTCATTAGGAAAGGTTGACCCGGTTGAAATTGCTAAGAAAGCTTATAAAGAAGCAGAGAAGAATTTCAATGATGTCCTTATCATAGATACGGCTGGTAGACTCCACATAGATGAAGAATTAATGGAAGAATTAAATTCTATTAAAAAAGCTTTACCTATAGATGAAGTATTATTAGTAGTGGATGCTATGACTGGTCAAGATGCTGTAAATGTTGCAGAAACTTTTAATGAAAAATTAGATATCACTGGTATTTTAATGACTAAGCTAGATGGTGATACTCGTGGTGGTGCTGCCTTATCAATTAAAGCAGTTACTGATAAGCCCATTAAATTTATAGGGGTTGGTGAAAAGATGACCGACCTTGAAGAGTTCCATCCAGATAGATTAGTATCAAGAATACTAGGAATGGGAGATGTTTTATCATTAATAGAAAAAGCCGAGCAAGCCTTTGATGCTGAACAAGCAAAAAATTTAGAAGAAAAATTAAGAAAACAAACCTTTGATTTCAATGATTTTTTATTACAATTAGAACAAATGAAAAACATGGGACCCTTGGAAGATTTATTAAAAATGATTCCTGGAGTTAATAATAAGATGCTAGGCGGATTAAATTTCGACCCTAAGACATTTGATCGAATAGAAGCTATTATTAAATCCATGACCATGGAAGAAAGAGCCAAACCAAGCATTATAAACAATTCTAGAAAAAAGAGAATTGCAAATGGATCTGGTACTGGAGTAGGTGAAGTAAATAAATTGTTGAAACAATTTAACGAAACGAAAAAGATGATGAAAAAAATGGGTGGCTTAAACAAAAATATGAAGAAAAAAAGAGGAATGTTTAAATTCCCAGGATTTTAAAGGAGAAAAATATGGCAGTTAAAATTAGAATGAAAAGAATTGGTGCTAAAAAGAGACCATTTTACAGAATAGTAGTAGCAGACGAAAGATCACCAAGAGATGGTAAATTTATAGAAGAAATCGGATACTACAACCCAATTTCAGAACCAAAAGTATTTAAGATTGATTCTGAAAGAGTAGACTACTGGTTATCAGTTGGTGCACAACCATCAACAACAGTTGCTAGATTATTAAAGACAGACTTTGAAGACTTAGCAAAACAAGTTGAAGCTAAGAAACAAGCTGAAGCTGAAAAGAAAGCTAAAGAAGCTGAAGAAAGAAGAAAAGCTAGAGAAGAAGCAGAAGCAAAAGCTAAGGAAGAAGCTGCTAAGGCAGAAGCAGAAGCAAAGGCAGCAGAAGAAGCTGAACGAGCAGAAGAAACTGAAGAAGTAGAAGAAGCTACAGAAGAAGTTACAGAAGACGCGGAATAATAAAATGAATCAAATCGTTGAATATATTGCTAAAGCTTTAGTGGATCATCCACAAGACCTTGAAGTTTTGATGGAAAATGAGGGTGGAGTAGTTGATATAAAATTACTTGTACATCCTGATGATATGGGTAAAATTATCGGTAAAAAAGGTAAAATTGCAAATTCAATCAGATCCATATTAAAAGCAGCTGCAATAAAAGAAGAGAAGAAAGTAAACTTAGTTATTGAATCTAAAGATGAACAAAATTAAGGTTGGTAAAATTATAAATACCCATGCTATAAAAGGTGAACTTAAGATTGATACACTTTCTAAAGAAAGTTTTGATAGAGGAGTTAGCTATTACATAGGAAATTCTGATGAAAAATTTGAAGTAGAAAATGTAAGATCTCATAAGGGTTACTCAATAGTTAAGTTCAAAAATTATGACAATATAAATGATGTTCTTAAATTTAAAGGCATGGATATCTATATAGAAGAAGATGATTTGGCTGACTTGGAAGAAGATGAATATTACATTAAAGATCTTATCGGTCTAGATATTTATTCTTCAGAAGAAAAAATAGGTGTCTTAGAAGATATCTATGAGTACCTAGCTAATGATGTATACTTAGTTAGGACAAATGATGGAAGCGAAATACTAATACCAGCTGTTGATGAATTTATTTTAGAAGTAAATTTAGAAGAAAAGTTTATAAAAGTTAAACTTATTGAAGGTATGTAATGAAAATAGACATATTAACTCTTTTTCCAAAGTCTTTTGACTTCTTATATTCTTATGGAGTAATAGGAAAAGCTATAGAGAAAAATATTTTAGAATTAAATATTATAGACATAAGAGAATTTTCAAAAGATAAACATAAAAGAGTTGATGATGAAGTTTATGGTGGGTCGGCAGGTATGCTTATGACCATGCAGCCTCTTGTAGATGCTATAAACCACTGTAGAACTGATGAATCATTAGTTATATTTTTAAGCCCACAAGGGAAACAATTAAACCAAGAAGTGGCTATAGATTTATCTAATAATAAACATTTGATCTTGCTATGTGGCCACTATGAGGGAATAGACTCTAGAGTAGTAAATCACTTTGTAGACTTAGAAATATCTATCGGTGACTATGTGCTTACTGGAGGAGAAATTCCAGCTATGGTTTTAGTAGATACCGTGACTAGATTGGTTGATGATGTATTGGGAAATGAAGATTCCTATAAGACAGATTCACACTATAACATACTTTTACAACATGACCATTTTACAAGACCTAGAGAATATTTAGGATATAAGGTACCAGAAGTCTTATTTTCTGGCAACCATAAATTAATAGAAGAATGGCAAATAAATAGTAGCATTGAAAACACTAAAAAGAAAAGACCTGATTTATATGAAAAATATATTCAGAGTATAAGAAAGGAATAATTATGGAAATCATAAGACAAATTGAAAATGAACAAAAGAAAGATTCATTACCAGAAATTTCAGTTGGTGATCAAGTAAAAGTTGATTACAGAATAAAAGAAGGTTCAAGAGAAAGAATCCAAGTATTTGAAGGTACAATTATTAAAATCCAAGGTGAAGGTGTAAGACAAACATTCACAGTGAGAAGATTATCATACGGTGTAGGTGTTGAAAGAACATTCTTATTACATTCTCCAAGAGTTGAAGATGTTAAAGTAATAAGAAGGGGTAAAGCAAGAAGAGCTAGATTATTCTACTTAAGAGGTAGAGTAGGTAAGGCTGCTAAATTAAGAGAAAAAACAGATTACTAAAATTAAAGGCCAGACTTTAGTCTGACCTTTTTTTGTTCAATAGGAGGTAGATATGCGTATAAATTGGTATCCTGGCCATATGAAAAAATCTATTGATAAAATTAAAGAGTCATTAAAATTAGTTGATATTGTAGCAGAAATAGTCGATGCTAGGATTCCTTTTTCATCGAGAAATCCTTTGATTGACAAGGTAATAAATAATAAGGCTAGGCTGATTATATTAAATAAAGTCGATATGGCAAATCCTGTAGAAACTAAAAAATGGGTTCAGTATTTTAATGACCAAGGTATTAAAGTTGTTGAATATAACTCAACAAAGGATAGGTCTACAAAAAAAATATATAGTGAAGCTAAAGATATACTAAAAGATTTATTTGATAGAAGATATGAAAAAAATATTGATAATAAGACTATTAAAATGATGGTTGTAGGAATTCCTAATGTAGGTAAATCAACATTTATAAATAATTTGTCTAATAGAAAAGGTGCGAAGGTTGGAAATAGACCAGGTGTCACAAGAAGCAACCAGTGGATAAAGACTGATAGTGATCTTCTATTGTTGGATACACCAGGTGTTTTATGGCCTAAGTTAGACTTGTATGACAATGCTAGAAACTTAGCCTTCACTGGCTCTATTAAGGATGAAGTTTTAGAAATAGAAGATTTAACCTTTGAATTTATCAAAAAATTAAAAGATCTTGATCCAGCTGCATTAGAGAATAGGTATAAGGTAGATGCTAGTCAAGAAACTTTAGAGATAATGGACCAAATAGCTATAAAAACAGGTTCCATGCTTAGAGGACAAGAAATTGATTATTTCAAAGTCTCTAATATAATCCTTGATGACTTTAGGAAGTTAAGACTGGGTAGGATTACATTAGAAAGTGCTGATGATATAGAGATGATGATTGAAAAAAGTATTAAGAAATAGTCATAATTCTGACAGTTTTTAAATTTGTAATTAGTATATAATGGAGTTGCTATGATATTAAAACTTAAAAGAGACCAAGTAGATATATTAGAAAAATATGCTAGCGAATATGAGAGAGTTTGTGGCATAGATGAAGTTGGTAGGGGACCTATAGCTGGTCCAGTTGTAGCTTGTGCAGTAATAATGGGTGATGAGAAAATAGAAGGAATTAAAGATTCCAAAAAATTAACCGATAAAAAAAGGAGGGAGTTAGCAAAGTTAATTCAGGAAAACTCTTTAGCAATCGGATTTGGTATTGTAGATCACACCATTATTGATGAAATAAATATAAAAGAAGCAACTCATTTAGCTATGAAAAATGCTTTGGAAAGTTTATCTAATAAGGAAGGAAGACCTATAAAACCAGATCTAGCCTTGATAGACGCTGAGACAATAGATACAGATATTGATCAAATATCTATTATTTCAGGTGATGACCAGGTCTATTCAATAGCTTGTGCGTCTATTTTAGCTAAAATATATAGGGATGATATTATGATCCAATATAGTAAAGATTATCCTGGATATGGCTTTGAAAATCATAAAGGTTATGGAACTAAAAAACACTATTTAGCCATAGATGAATATGGCATTTCAGAAATCCATAGGAAAAGCTTTATGAAAAAGTATTATGAGAAAAAATCAGAACTTAATAAGGGGTAAATTAGGAGAAGAAATAGCTTGTAGGTATCTTATGTCCTTGGGATATGAGATCTTACTACGTAATTATCATAAATCTTATGCAGAAATAGATATAGTTGCAGGGATTGATGATTTAATAGTTATTGTTGAAGTAAAAACAAGAAGATTTAATCCTGATATACTAGCTAGAGAATCAGTTAACCTACAAAAGCAAAATAAGATTATTAAATTAACCAAGGAAATTGTATCGGAATATCATCTTTATGATTACGATATAAGGTTTGATATTATTGAATGTTATTGGGATACTAGGCAAATTGTACATATAGAAAATGCTTTCGAGGTCTAAATGATAAGAAACTTAAGGGAAGCAATACTATTTTTAAATATATGTAGAATCACAAATTTGAAGATTATTAACCTAGTATCAGATGGAAATATTTATAAGCTGATAAATATAAAAAAGCATATGATAAAAACCTTGTTTTTCTTTAATGATAGGGAAAGAAAAATTTTAGAGGATATGCTTGATTCTTTCAATGCTGATTATATAAATGATAAGCTTTATAGTCTATCAATAAATTATCTAACTATAGTTGATAAAAACTATCCTCAAAATTTATTAAATATTTACGATGCGCCAGCTATTATATATTACAAAGGTAAATTTCCTAAAAGATTAGATAATATTTTGGCCATAGTTGGAAATAGAAAGTCCTCAGAATATGGTAAATGGGCGGTTGAAAAAATAGTTAAAGAATTAGCTGATTATGATGTGCAAATAGTTTCTGGTATGGCCTTGGGTATTGATAGGTTTGCTCATTTAGCAGCCATAGACAATAAAATACCGACCATAGGGGTTTTGGCTTCATCTTTAGAAATAAGGTATCCTAAGTCAAATAATGACCTATATGACCTAATGAATGATGAGCTCTTAATATCAGAATTTCCTTTGGACACAAATCCTATTAAAAGAAACTTTGTTTTTAGAAATAGAATCATATCAGCCTTAGCCTTTGGCACCTTAGTGGTTGAAGCCCAGGAGAAATCTGGATCATTAATAACAGCCAAGTATGCCTTAGAGCAAAATAGGATGGTTTATGCCATACCAGGCAATATAAACGCCTTAAATTCACAAGGAACCAACCAATTAATAAAAAATGGTGCAAAACTGATACAATCTGCTGAAGATATAATAAATGAAATTCCTTATATTAATGAAATAAGGAAGATAAATGAAATGAAACAAATTAAATTAGATAAAAAGATTGACCAAGAAATTTATGCTTTACTTGAAGACAAGATTTTAAGTGTAAATGATATATCAAATTTAACATCTTATAATATATCAGAAATTTACCAATCATTATTTAATTTAGAAAATAAAAAGCTGATAAATAAGCTAGATGCTAATTATTATTCCAGATAATAAAAGTTAGTATCTAGCTTTTAAATATTTGTAAATAAACAGATTTATGATATTATGAATTTTAAGTTATGGATGAAAAGGGGTAATTATGGCAAAGAATTTAGTAATAGTTGAATCACCAACTAAGGCTAAAACCTTAAGTAAATTTCTTGGAAGAAATTACAAGGTTATGGCTTCAATTGGGCATTTAAGAGATTTGCCTAAGAGTAAGTTTGGTGTAGACATAGAAGACAATTTTGAACCTCAATATATAAATGTAAGAGGTAAGGCAAAAATAATAAATGAAATAAAAAAGGAAGCTAGCAAGGCAGAAAATGTTTTCTTAGCATCTGACCCTGATAGGGAAGGTGAAGCAATAGCTTGGCATTTAGCATATATTTTAGATTTAAGTTTATCAGATAAAAATAGGGTTGTATTCAATGAAATTACTAAAGAAGCAGTCCTAGATGCCATGAAACATCCTAGGAAAATAGATTTAAATTTAGTAGATGCCCAACAGGCGAGAAGAGTTTTAGATAGGATTGTTGGATATGAATTATCTCCTATTCTATGGAAAAAAGTTAAAAGCG
Source organism: uncultured Helcococcus sp. (assembly GCF_946998255.1). GTDB lineage: Bacteria > Bacillota > Clostridia > Tissierellales > Peptoniphilaceae > Helcococcus. Next base: position 8,742 of record NZ_CAMPYN010000023.1, read on the forward strand.
GTCTTTCCGCTGGTAGGGTACAGTCAGTTGCCTTAAAATTAATTATAGACAGGGAAAATGAGATTAAAGATTTCATTCCAAAGGAGTACTGGTCTATAATTATGGATGCTAAAGTAGATAAACAAGATTTTTCTGCCGCTTATTATGGTAAATATGCAAAAGATAAATTAGAAGAAGTAAAAATTTCCAATGAAAAAGAAGCTGATACAATTATAAATTCATTAGGAAAAGAATATGAAGTTATAGATAAAAATGTAAGTAAAAGAAAGAGAAATCCTTATCAGCCTTTTACAACTTCAACCTTACAACAAGAAGCAGCAAAGAGATTATATTTTACTACTTCAAAAACCATGTCTGTAGCCCAACAACTATATGAAGGTATAAATGTTGGTAGTGGATCTGTAGGTTTAATTACCTATATGAGAACAGACTCAACACGTTTATCAAGCTCTATAATAGGTGAATCACTTGCCTATATAAAAGAAAACTTTGGTGCCAAATATGCTTCATCAGGAAGGTCTTATAGTAAGAAAAAATCCAATAGCCAAGATGCTCACGAAGCTGTAAGAGTATCTTCTATAAATAGGACTCCACAAAGTATAGAAAAATATTTGACCAAAGATCAATTCAAATTATATAGGTTGATTTGGGAAAGAACCCTTCAATCTCAAATGAAGGCTTCAGAATACCTTTCTACAAGATATGATATAAAAAATGCCGACCATATATTTAGGGCTAATGGTTCTATAATAGTTTTTGATGGATTTACAAAAGTATGGTCTATAAATGATCAGACAATAGAACTACCAGATATGGAAATTGGCGATAAATTTAGCCATGAAAAGATAGAAAAGAACCAACACTTTACAAAGCCTAAAGCAAGATATACAGAAGCTTCTTTAGTAAAAGAATTAGAAAAAAACGGTATAGGAAGACCATCTACCTATTCATCAATTATTAGGTCCTTGCTATCTAGAAATTATGTAAACTTTGAACAGAAATCCTTATTACCAACAGAGGTTGGTTTTAAAGTTAATGATCTTTTACAAGAATATTTTGAAGAAGTTATTAATAAAAAATTTACAGCAGATTTAGAAAACAAGCTTGATAGTATTGAAGAAGATGAGATTGAATGGAAAGTTTTAATTAGCCAATTTTATGATAAATTTAAACCTAATCTAGATAATGCTTTAAAAGCTAATAAAGATGAATTCGCTATCAAAGACAAAGCTATCAATGAAAAATGTCCTTTATGCGGCCATGAATTATTAGAAAAATCGGGAAGAAATGGTAAGTTTATCGGATGTTCAAATTTCCCAGAATGTAAATATACAAGAAGTATTGTTAAATCACTAGGAATCAAATGTCCAAAAGATGGTGGAGATATTGTAGAAAAGGTATCCAAAAGAGGTAAGATCTTTTACGGATGTTCAAATTATCCAAAATGTGATTGGGCTTCTTGGGACAAACCAACTGGTGAGATATGTGACAAATGTGGCGACCTAATGGTACACAGAAAAAATAGAAATACTGATGCTATTTTATGTAATAACCCAGACTGTGAAACTAATAAGTAATACAATTTGAATATTAAGTCTATTGTATGAAAAGGTTATTTATGTTAAAATTAATTAAAAGGTTAATAAGGAGGTTTTTATGTCTAGAAAACCAACTATGGAAGACGTAAAAAATCTTGCTGGAGTATCTATTTCAACAGTTTCAAGAGTTATAAATGGAACCAGAAAAGTTTCACCAGAAAAAACAGAAGCGGTAAATAGAGCTATCGAAAAATTGGGTTATAAACCTAATGAATTAGCTAGATCCTTAGTTATGAAAAAATCCAATACCTTAGGTATTATTTTGGATGATATGGGGTATAATTATATGGCCCAATATCTTAGGGGGATAGATGAAATAAGTAAGTTATATAAGTATGATATCTTGCTTTATTCAACTTTCGGTAACTTTGAAACTCAAAAAAATGCGGTTGAATTTTTATCTTCTAAGCAAGTTGAAGGTATAGTTGTTATATCAGAAAAAATAAATAATGAAGTATTATATCTGATAAGAGACCATAATATACCATATATTTTACTTGACTCTTATTATAGTGACAATGATTTCCAAACAGTTACTGTTGACTATACAAAGGCTATGTATGAATTAACAGATTATTTAATTACTAATAATCATAAAAATTTAGCATATGTAAAAGTTAAAGGCGCCTTCCACGCTAGTCAAGAAAAGGAATCAGGATTCTTAGAAAGAGTTGATGATAAGTCAATCAATAATTGGGTTTATACTGTTGATGAAAATGAAGTTGACCAAGCCTATAAATTTATGGAAAAAAATATCAATAAGCTTGAAAGCAACGGAGTTACAGCAATAATGTTTGAAACTGATAGGTTAGCAATAGGTGCTTTGCAATATTGTTATGATAACAATATTTCTGTACCCGACAAATTCTCAATAACAGGATTTGGTGATTCAGAAATAGCTCATTTATATAGGCCAGCCTTAAGTACAGTAAGACTACCTTATTATGATATAGGAGCTATCGCTGTAAGACTCCTTATAAAAATCATTGGCGGCGATGAAAATGTTGATAAATCTGTAAACCTAGGCTATCAAATAGTTGATAGGGATACAGTAAAAAAATAAAAAATAAATAATTGGAGGATAATATGGCAGAAAAGAAAGTTACAGTATTAAACGAAACAGGTCTACATGCAAGACCAGCAGCAGCTTTAGTTCAATTTGTAAAGGGAATACCTGGTGAAGTTGAATTAATCAAAGATGGTAAAGTTGCGAATGCAAAGAGTATCTTCTCAGTAATGAGTCTTGGAATATCTAAAGACACAGAAGTAACAGTTAAAGTTACTGGTGAAAATGAAGAAGAACATGTAGAAAAAGTAGTTGAATTCATTCAAAACTTAACTGACTAATAAAACAAAAGAGGGATACTTATGTATCCCTTTTTTTAAAGGAGAGTACTATGAGATTTAAAGGAATTGCTGCTTCAGATGGAGTTGCAATGGGCAAGGTTTATTTATTTGAGAAAGCCGAGCTTATTATTAATCAAGAAAGTATACAAGCAAATCAAGTAGATGCTGAAATCAAATCAGTAACTGAAGCTATAGAAGCTTATAAGTTAGACTTAGAAAATAGGGTTGTTACAAGTGATGCTGAAGCTGGCGTTAGAGATGCTCATATTGAGTTAGTTACAGACCCTGCCTTATTAGAAATGGTTACGGGAAAGATTTCTAATGACTTAAACAATGCTGAATTAGCCTTAGATAGTGCTATCAATGAAATGGCTATTGTTTTTGAAATGATGGATGATGAATACCTAAGTGAAAGAGCCGCTGACTACAGAGATATTGGTGAAAATATAATGTACAAGTTAAAAAATGTACAACCAAAAACTCTTTCTACATTAGATGATGATTACATCATTGTCGCTGAAGAACTCACACCTACAGATACATCAACAATGGACAAGGACCATGTATTAGGATTGGCTATGAATTTAGGTGGTAAAACATCACATTCATCAATCATAGCCCAAACTTTAGGTATACCTGCAGTTGTTGGTATGAATGATATCACAAGTAAGGTTAAAAGTGGAGACTTTATAATCTTAGATGCTTTAGAAGGTGTAATCATTACTGATCCAGACGAAGCTACAGTTAAAGAATACCAAGAAAAATTTGAAACCATTAAGGCTGACAAGGAATTAGCTGAAAAATATAAATTCCAAGAAGCAAAAACAAAAGATGGAAAAGCATTAGAAGTTGTTTCAAATATCGGTGGTATCAGTGACCTAAAAGATGCTATTGAAGAAGGTGCAGAAGGTGTAGGTCTATTTAGAACAGAATTTCTATATATGGATTCAAATGACTTCCCATCAGAAGAAAAACAATTTGCAGTATATAAAGAAGCTGCAGAATTATTGGGCGAAAAACCATTAATTATTAGAACCTTAGATATAGGTGGGGATAAGGGCTTAGACTACTTCGAGTTTCCAAAAGAAGAAAATCCATTCTTAGGGTGGAGAGCTTTAAGAGTTCAATTCGATAGAACAGATATTTTAAGAACACAACTAAGAGCTATACTTAGAGCATCAGCCTTTGGTAATGTTAAAATTCTATTACCAATGATTATTTCAGTTAACGAAATTAAAACTGTATTAGCTCATTTGGAAGAATACAAAGAAGAATTAAGAAAAGAAGGTGTAGAATTTGACGAAGATATCGAAGTAGGTATCATGGTTGAAACACCAGCTTCAGTATTTGTAGCAGATGAATTAATTAAACATGCTGATTTCTTTAGTATTGGTACAAATGACCTAACCCAATATATACTTGCAGTAGATAGAGGAAATGATAAGATTTCCCACTTATATGATTACTTCAATCCAGCAGTATTGAGAGCTATAAAACAAGTTATTGATGCATCACATAGACATGGTAAATGGACAGGTATGTGTGGTTCAATGTCATCCGACACAATGGCAACATATATTTTACTAGGTTTAGGCTTAGATGAATTTTCAGTTGTAGGATCAAAGGTTGGTCAAGTAAAGGCTATTATCAATAATTCTAATCTTGCAGAAGCAGAAAAATTTGCAGAAGAAATTTTAGCAATGGATGATGTAAGTCAAATAAGAAAAACCTTAAAGGACCACAATGACAACTTTGTTACAGAGTAATTTTCTCAAAAAAATTAAAAACTTAAATGGAGAAGAAATTGATAGATTATCTGACAATATTTGTCAGAGTCTATCAGATATCCATATTGAGAAAGACTCAGATATAAATTGGATGGATGAATATATCATTGACAAAAACTATAGTCTTTATAGACATGGCCTTATAAAGAAACAAGGACTTAAAGATTATATACTCATAGATTATATAAATGAAAATATTCATTTATTAAAAGATAGGATTGTTTCAAGGTCTATAAAAGATTCATCCATAATAGCTTCTGATTTTGATGATAATTTTAACATTAGTTTCGAAAAATCGGATAAATTTTCAGATAAGATAGTTGATTATCTTGATTTAAATATAATAGCCTATGTAAATAAAGATTTAGCTAAGGTTCTTGTAAATAAGATAAATGATAATAAGTTCAATATAAAATTTTATAAACTATTTACTTATTATACAGCTAAATTTACTATTGATTTAATTGATGGTATGTCTGAGTTAAATAACAAGGAAGATAAAGAAAAATATGAAGCTATAATTGAATTTATATTTGACTCTTACGACGATTTTACATTAATAAAACCTAAATGGTTAGAATAAGCAAAAGCTCTTATCCAATTGGATAGGAGCTTTTTTAGATTTATAGTATTAATGATGGTGTTTTGTACATTCCTCACATAAACCTGAGAATTCAAAACTATGAGAAGTAATAGTAAAACCTGTTTTTTCTTCAATATCTCTTTCAATTTCCATTAAAGGCCCATGGTCTACTATGTCAACCTTTCCGCATTCTTCACATACAATTTGGTGGACATGATCATCGGTGTTTAATTGATAGTAAGATATATTATCTAAACCTACAGTTCTAATAAGAATATTTTCATCTGTAAAAGTTGCAAGATTCCTATAAATTGAAGAAATTTTTACCTTGCTGTCTTGTAGTCTTTCAAATATTTGTTCCGCATTTAATAAAGTCTCTTTTTCTAAAAGTTCCAATATTTCTACTCTAGTTTTTGTTTCTTTTAGACCATGTTTTTTTAATATATTCATACTTATCACCTCATTATCATTATACTACATAAGACTTAGATTTCAATAATCCATTGACAAAAGTCATATATCTTGTATAATTAATTGGTAATGATTCTCATTAGAAAGAAAGGAATATGATGAAAAAGAAAGTTTATATGATCTTATTAGCCCTAGTGCTAGTAATTACCGGATGTACAAGTAGTAATAATAAAGACAATGAAAAAATAAATGTTGTAGCATCATTTTTCCCGGTTTATGACTTAATAAAAAGAGTTGGTGGGGACAAGGTTGAAGTTAACAACTTAACACAAACTGGTGATGCCCATTCTTTTGAACCTGGTATAAAGGATATGGAAAATATTTCTAAGTCTGACTTGCTAGCAATAAATGGAGCAGGTTTTGAAGGTTGGATTGACCAAATTAAAAGTAGTCAACCTGACTTGCAAGTCCTAGACTTATCTGAAGATCTAGATTTAATCGAAGTTGATGGTCATACAGATCCTCATACATGGTTATCAGTAAAAAATCCACAGCTTATGCTAGAAAAAATAAAGGATAAATTAATAGAACTAGATAAGAAAAATGAAGCTTATTATAATGAAAATTACCAAAAAGCTTTAGAAGAATTTAAAACAGTTGAAAAGAAATACGATGAAGAATTGAGCAAATACAAGGGTAGGGCCTTTATAGCACCTCATGCAGCCTTTAATTACTTATTACAGGAGTATGATTTAGAACAAGTGGGGATAGAAGGTATAAACTCGGTTAATGAGCCAAATGCAGCCCGTATGAAAGAAATAGTTGATATTATGAAAAATAAAAATATCAACACTGTCTTTTATGAATATGGTCAAAGTGATAAGATAGCACAAACTGTAGCTGAAGAAGTTAATGGTAAAGTATTACCAATATCAACTTTAGAAGTAATCACTCAAAAAGATGTAGATGATGGTATGGACTATATAAAGTTACTAGAAATGAATCTAGAAAATCTAGTAACTTCATTTGAATAGGATATATAATGGAAATAATTAAATTCAAAGACTTATCATTCTCATATGAGAATGATTTAGTTCTTAGTAATATAAATTTAACTATAAATAAAAATGATTTTGTAATTTTAATGGGAAATAATGGTAGTGGTAAATCTACACTATTAAAATTATTAATTGGTGAGCTTACTAATTTTAAGGGTGAAATTGAACTTTTTGGACAAAATATAAAAGAATTTTCAGACTGGAAAAGGATAGGGTATGTACCACAAATATCAAGAGATAATTCAACCAATTTTCCTATTTCAGTAAAGGAAATGATCTTACTTAACCTTTATCAAGAATTTAATTTCTTTAACCTACCTAAGCCAAGGCATAAAAGACAAGTTATGGATATTATAAAGTCTTTTAAATTGGAAGATTTAGCAGATAGAGACTTCAATACTCTATCCGGTGGGCAAAAACAAAGAGTTATGATAGCAAAAGCTATGGTCCACAATCCTGAAGTCTTGATTTTTGATGAACCAACAGTAGGTGTAGACAGGGAAAGTAAAGAAGATTTTTATGATTTAATAAATCACTTACATATCCACCATGACCTTACTATTATTTTGGTAACCCATGAAAGTGATAATTTAGACAAATTTAATTATAAGAAGTATATGTTAAAAGAGAAAGAGTTATTAGAAAATGTTTAGTTACAGTTTTATGAGAAGGGCCTTTTTGGTGGGCTTTTTTATTTCAATAGTTATACCCTTGATGGGAACTGTAGTTGTAAATAGAAGGACTTCTACAGTTGGTGACGCCTTAAGTCATACAAGTCTTAGTGGTATATTTTTAGGGGTAATCTTAGGTATTAATCCGATAGTTGGTGCGATAATTGTAAGTATATTATCTGCCTTTTCAATAGAATTTATTAGGTCAAAATTTCCTAAAAATGGAGATATGGCAACAGCAATTATCATGAGTTTTGGTATAGGTCTAGCATCAATATTGTCAGACTTTATACTTGGAGCTCAAAATTTTGAATCATATTTATTTGGTTCTCTAGTAGCTATATCGAAAACAGATATCATTATGATTATTGCCTTGTCTTTATTAGTTATAGTAGCCTATATCTATACCTATTATGGGTTAATGTTTATATCCATTGACAAAAGTTCTGCTAGATTAGCGTCAGTTAATATAAAGAAAAATGATTATCTCTTTACCTTGCTATTGGCCTTGACTATAGCCTTATCATCAAGGATAGTTGGGATACTTATTATCTCATCACTAATGGTCTTACCAGTAGCTACAGCAATGATCTTAGGTAAAAATTATAAAGGGACTGCAATTTTATCAGTAGCCTTTGGAATGATTTATTTCTTTTTAGGCTTGACTATGGCTTATTACTTACAATTAAAACCTGGAGGAAGTATTATAATGATATCGGTCTTTGGCTTGCTAGTTACAATATTATATTCAAGTATTAAATCGAAAAAAATATAGAAAAGGTGGTGTTGCAGATTAGTTAAATTTAGTCTGCACATCACCTTTTTTCT
>NZ_CAMPYN010000024.1 GCF_946998255.1 uncultured Helcococcus sp.
TGGAGCGGATGAGGAGATTCGAACTCCCGACCCTCGCCTTGGCAAGGCGATGCTCTACCACTGAGCCACATCCGCATATTGGTAGCGGTAGACAGACTTGAACTGCCGACACCACGGGTATGAACCGTGTGCTCTAGCCAGCTGAGCTATACCGCCGTAATTAGCAACATTCTTATATTAGCACTTTAAAAATAAAATGTCAAATCATATTTAAATAAAATCTTTATAAGTATTTTTTAGTATTCAAACTTAAATGTTATAATTATAAAAAAGGAGGCAGGAATGTTTTTAAAAGAAGAATTACTATTAAAATTTAGAGAACGTGCACCAAAATATGACAAAGAAAATACTTTTTCATATGAAGATTATGAAGATTTGAAAAAAGCGGGTTATTTATCAGCCCAAGTTCCAAAAGAATATGGGGGAGCAGGACTTTCACTTAAAGAAATAGCCCATGAACAAACTAGGTTAGCTATGTATGCACCAGGTACAGCCTTAGGTATCAATATGCACCAAATTATAGTTGGTCTTGCTAATTACATGGTTAGAAAAGGGAATGATAAGGGAATACAAATCTTAAAAGATGCTGCAGCAGGAAAGCTATTATCATTCGGAATTTCTGAACCAGCAAATGACAGAGTTTTATTTGGATCTATAACAGATGCTAAAAAGCAAGATGATGGTTCATATATATTTAATGGTCCAAAAGTATTCATTTCAATGTCTGGTGAGGCTGATAAATTTGTTATATATGGAAATGATTCAGCAGACAAAGATAATCCGAAATCAGTTTTTGCCTATGTGGACAACGATGAAGACCATGTAATTGTTGATAGAAACTGGGATACATTAGGTATGAGAGCAACCCAGTCATATAATTTAGAATTGAAAGATTTAAAAGCAAGTAAAGATGAAATCTTAACTATAATTAAACCAACTGATATAAGTGATCCTGTATTATTAGGTATCTTTGCTAATTTTGAAATATTACTAGCTGCTACTTACCATGGTATCGGTAAGAGAGCCTTAGAAGTAGGAATAGAAACTGTAAAGAAGAGAAAATCAGTTGCAAACAATACGACCTATAGCAATGACCCGCTTATAAGAGAGAGAATTGCAAATGCGGCCTTAATGTTAAACACTATCCAACCACAAATTGATAGGATAGCAGATGATTTTATCAATGATGTTGATTATGGAAAATGGTTATTGCCAAGCCTATCAGCCATCAAAAATTATTCAACAGAAACATCCTATAAAGTTGTAGAAGAAATGGTTAGAGCTTCTGGTGGCTCTTCATATAGCAACAACAAAGAATTATCTAGACTATATAGGGATGTTTTAGCAGGATTATTCCAACCATCTGATATGGAATCTCTAAAAAATTCTTGGGCTAATACAATATTTGGACCGATAGAAAAATAATATATTTAATAAGTGATGTTAATCACAGAAAAAAATAATGATTAGAATTATAATTGAGTTAAATCATTAACAAAAGGGGGCTCCAATGAAAGATAAAATAATTTTAATAGGTGACGGTGCAGTTGGTTCATCATATGCTTTTGCCTTGACCTTGATGGGAATAGGTAGAGAATTAGGCATCATAGATGTAAACTTTAATAAGGCTGAAGGTGATGCAATGGACCTATCAGACGCTTTATCATTTACTGATCCGAAATCAATTTATGCTGCAAACTATGAAGATTGTAAAGATGCAACAATAGTTGCAATCACAGCAGGTTTACCTCAAAAAGAAGGTGAAACTAGATTACAATTAGTAGATAAAAATATAAAAATTATTAAAGATATAGTTGAAAGAGTTGTAAGTACAGGATTTAATGGAATATTTTTAATAGCATCAAATCCAGTTGATATCATGACTTATGCAACATGGAAGTTTTCAGGATTTAATGCAAATAGGGTAATTGGTACAGGTACTGCCTTGGACTCTTCAAGATTTAGAAAAGAAATTGCTGAAGTAGCAAATGTTGATCCAAGATCAGTTCAAGCTTATATCTTAGGTGAACATGGTGATAGTGAATTCCCACTATGGTCACATGCTAACATTGGTGGCGTTCCTATAGATGAATATGTAAGATTAAACTATATCAATGAACATGACTTACTAAATACTTTTGAAAATGTAAGAGATGCTGCTTATAAAATAATTGATAGAAAGGGAGCAACATTCTACGGAATAGCTGCAGCTATGGCTAAGATAACTCAAGCTATCCTAAATGATGAAAACTCTATATATTCAGTCTCAGCTTACCTAAGAGGGGAATTTGGACATGATGATATTTACATCGGAGTTCCTGCAATTATCAACTCTAATGGTATAAGAAAAGTATTAGAAATACCTTTAACAGATACTGAACAAGAAAGAATGGATGAATCTGTAAAAACAATAAAAGAAATAACTAAAAAATCATTAAAATAATCAAAATAGAAAACTCTACTGAAAAAAAGTAGAGTTTTTTATTTATTAAAAATTTTTAATTATAGGATTTTTCAAAATAAAAAATTTAATTTTTTGTGAAAATAAAATATCAACTTTAACAGTGTTATTTATAAGCTTTAAAAAAAAATATGAAAAAATACAGTAATAAAGAACATTTGTTTTGTATAGATATTGTAACTATTTTGTAGTATACTTTGTTAAGTAATTCAGAAAGGAGATGGTATGCAAGGATTAGAAAAAAATATCGACTTTGAAAAAAGTTTAGAATATCAATTCTTATATAATGACGATCCTGACTCTATTTTCTTGCTACTATCTTGGCTTGAAAATAACAATTTAGGTGACAGCTTAGTACCTAAATACACTGTGACAAAAGCTTTACTTACTGGATTGAGAAGATCTATTAGAGGAAGGAAAGATAAAAAGACTATTGTTGATGCTATCAATAAATTGGTTGCTGATGACTTAAGTAGAATGGAATTAGCATTTACTATAAAAGCTTATAGAAATGCATATTATTCAACCCAACTAGTTGATCAGTTGGAAAGGATAGCTTTAAGAAGATATAGTCCAAATAAATTGACTAAAATGAAATGTTTATTCCACGATACCGACAACTCAGAAGTCTTGGCCTTCAAAAATAAGATAGAAGAAGAGATAAGAAAAAATAAGATTGAGTTGGAAAATGAATATCATTGCAATTACTTCTTAGATAAAAATATTAAACATAAATTCTTTAGAGTAAACTTCCATATGGATAAACAAGTTGTCCTAGGTTATCCAAATACTGAGATTTTAACATTGGAAGGTGACAACCTAACTATAAATGAAATAAAACACCTATATTCTAAGTCGAAATTTTACATAAATAGACAATTAAAGATTGCTTACTTCAACCAATTTTGGTATGCCTTAAATGATACTGTATTAAGTAGGTATAGATGATAATTTTAGGTATAGACCCTGGAATTGCTATCGTAGGATATGGTATAATAGAAAAGATAGGAAGTAAGATTAATCTATTAGAATATGGGAGTATACAAACAAATGCAAATACTAGTACTCCATTGAGACTTGAAATTATATTTAATGAGCTTAACGGTATAATTAAAGAGTTTAAGCCGGATGAAGTAGCCTATGAGAAACTATTCCATCAAAAAAACTCCAAGACAGTTATAGACGTTAGCCAAGCTAGGGGAGTTGAAGTCCTAGCGGCTCAAATTAACAATTTAGATATTTTTGAATATACACCTTTACAAGTCAAAACTGCCATTACAGGATATGGTAGAGCCTCGAAAAATCAAGTTCAAGAAGGCGTAAAGAGATTATTAAATCTTACTACAATTCCTAAACCTGATGATGCGGCTGATGCATTAGCTATTGCTATTTGTCATAGCTTCTCAGGGAAGTTCAGAGATTTATATAAGATGGAGTAAAGATGTTTTCATATATTATTGGACAAGTAAAAGACTTAAAAGAAGACTACATAGTTTTAGAAAATAATAATATAGGCTATAAAATTTATATGCCAGCAAAAGACATTTCTACATTGATTAAAAATGAGATGCATACAATATATACAGAATTCGTAGTGAGAGAAGATTCTGTTACTTTGTATGGTTTCATATCCATTGATGATTTAGAAATGTTTTTAAGTTTAAATACAGTTTCAGGTATAGGACCTAAAGCTGCACTTGCTATTTTGTCATCCATGACAGTTCATGAATTACAAGTAGCGATTATATCAAATGATATAAATACCATCACTAGGGCACCTGGAGTAGGTAAAAAAACTGCTTCTCGTTTGATATTAGAATTGACTGATAAGATTGATGCAGAAAAAGTACTTGCTATGAATCCAGACTCAGCTACTAGAGAAACTATATTTAGTAAAAACGAAGACTATGATGTTGCTATTGAGGGGCTTATTGGTCTTGGCTATAGCAAACAAGATGCTGAACATGCCCTTAAAGGTATAGATTTAGAAGGTATGGACTTATCAACTATAGTTAAAACGGCACTTAAGAGGTTATCATAATGTCAGAAAATAGGATAGTTGGTTCCAATATAATTTCTGAAGAAGAAAAAAACGAATATAGCCTAAGACCTAGGTGGTTGACTGAATATATTGGACAAGAAAAAGTAAAAGAAAAACTGAAAATTTTTACAAAAGCAGCCAAGCAAAGAAATGATTCCTTAGACCATGTGCTTTTACAAGGACCTCCAGGACTAGGTAAAACTACTTTGTCCCATATCATTGCAAATGAATTAGGTGTAAATATTAAAATTACATCTGGTCCAGCTATTACTAGAGCAGGAGATTTAGCATCTATTTTAACAAACCTAGAAGCTAACGATGTTTTATTTATAGACGAAATCCATAGGTTAAATAAGTCTGTTGAAGAAGTTTTATATTCTGCAATGGAAGACTTTGCCTTAGATATCATAGTAGGTAAGGGACCTGCAGCACAAAGCTTAAGAATTGACTTAGAGCACTTCACCCTGATAGGTGCAACTACAAAAGCTGGTATGCTATCATCACCTTTAAGGGATAGATTTGGAGTCTTATTAGAATTAGACCTATATGGGGAAGAAGACTTATCCCATATAGTTACTAGGTCAGCTGATATATTAGAAGTAGAAATTGCTCCAGAAGCTGCACTTGAGATAGGAAGAAGGTCTAGGGGAACACCTCGTATAGCAAATAGACTACTAAAAAGAGTAAGAGACTATGCGCAAATTAGAGGTGATGGAAATATAGATTTAGACTTAGCTAAAGACGCTTTAGAATTTTTAGATGTAGATGAAAAAGGTTTAGACCAATTAGATAAAAAGATAGTACAAATAATTGCTGAAAACTTTTCCGGTGGTCCAGTAGGGCTGGATACAATAGCAGCTGCCACTGGTAATGAATCAATTACTATAGAAGAAGTTTATGAGCCTTATTTATTGCAAATAGGATTCTTAAATAGAACACCAAGAGGAAGAGTTTTAAGTAAAAAAGCATATGACCATTATGGTTTAGACTATAAAAAGGAAAGTTAATGAATACAAAAGATTTTGATTTTGAATTGGATGAATCTTTTATCGCCCAACACCCTGAAGATAAAAGGTCCGAATCCAAGCTAATGGTGTTAAATAGAAAAGAAGATACCATAGAACACAAGAAATTTTACAATATTATAGACTATTTAAATCCGGGGGATGTTTTAGTAGTTAATGACTCCAAGGTTATACCTGCTCGTTTATTTGGTCATAGACCAGATAGGGAAGAAGAATTAGAAGTATTTTTATTAAATAATACTGAAGGTAAAAAGTGGGAATGCCTTGTAAAACCAGGTAGAAAAATGAAACTTGGTACAAAAGTTATATTTTCTGATAAATTATCCGGCACAGTTGTAGATATTACAGATGAAGGCCATAGGATATTTGATATGGAATATGAAGGAATCTTCAATGAAATCTTAGAAGAAGTAGGGAAAATGCCTCTTCCTCCATATATTACAGAAAGGCTAGAAGATAGTTCCAAATATCAAACAGTTTATGCTAAATATGATGGTTCAGTAGCTGCTCCAACAGCAGGTCTACATTTTACTGAAGAGTTGTTAGAAAAGATCAAAGAAAAAGGTGTGAAAGTAGCCCATGTTACCTTGCATGTTGGCTTAGGTACTTTCAAACCGGTTAGCGATGATAAGATTGAAGACCACAAAATGCATAGTGAATACTATATCTTAAATAAAGAAAATGCAGATATTATAAATCAAGCTAAAAGATCAGGTCATAAGGTTATAGCAGTAGGTACAACTTCTATAAGAACCTTAGAAAGTATAGCTAAAAAACTAGGACACCTAGAAGCAGATTCTGGTTTTACTGATATATTCATATATCCAGGTTTTAAGTTTGAAGTAGTTGATTCTTTAATAACCAATTTCCACCTACCAAAATCAACCTTGATCATGTTAATAAGTGCCTTATATGATAGAGAAAAAATACTAAATGCATATGAAGTTGCCAAAGAAAACCATTATAGGTTCTTTAGTTTTGGTGATGCGATGTTTATAAATTAGGAGTAATATGGGAGCTTTAGAATTTGAATTAATTAAAAAAGATAGTAAATCCAATGCAAGAGTTGGTAAAATTACAACTCCACATGGAGAGATCAATACACCTATATTTATGCCTGTTGGTACAAGGGCTACTGTAAAAACTATGACAGTAGAAGAACTTGAAGAATTAGGTGCTGAAATTATTTTAGGAAACACCTACCACTTATTCTTAAGACCAGGCGACGAACTAGTTGCTAAGGCAGGTGGCCTACACAAGTTTATGAATTGGGATAGACCAATACTTACAGACAGTGGTGGATTCCAAGTCTTTTCTTTAGGACATATAAATAAGATTGAGGAAGAAGGAGTAACCTTTAAATCACATTATGATGGTTCCTATCAATTTATTTCACCTGAAATTTCAATGAAAATCCAACAAAATCTAGGTGCAGATATAATGATGGCATTTGATGAATGTGTATATCCTGAAGCTACAAAAGAATATGTGGCTGAGTCTTTAGAAATGACATTGAGATGGTTGGATAGGTGTATAAAGGCTCATACTAACAAAAATCAAGCCTTATTTGCTATTATCCAAGGAGGACTATTTAAGGATTTAAGGACAAAATCAGTTCAAGAAACCCTTAAGAGGGACAAGGATATTGATGGTTATGCTATAGGTGGTTTAAGTGTTGGTGAAACAAAAGAAGAAATGATTGAATTGTTAAGACATACAACACCACAATTACCAGAGCACAAACCTAGATACAACATGGGTGTTGGTACACCTGATTACTTATTTGAATCTGTAGAAGCTGGTATTGATATGGCTGATTGTGTATTACCTACTAGAATAGCTAGAAATGGTGCAGCCATGACATCAGAAGGGCAACTAAATATTAGAAATGCTAAATATAAAGAAGATTTCACACCAGTTGACCATGAATGTGATTGCTATACATGTAAAAACTATACAAGAGCCTATGTAAGACACTTGATAAATGTAAATGAAGTTTTAGGTATGAGGTTGTTAAGTTATCACAACCTATATTTCTTAACTCATTTGATGGAAAAAATTAGAGAATCTATAATGGAAGATAGGTTCCTAGAATTTAAAAACGAATTTTATGTAAAATACGGTTATACTAAGGAGGACTAATATGTTATTAACCAATGCAGCTGGTTCACCAGCACAATTACTATCACCACTTTTAATGTTTGCTTTAGTAGGAGGTTTCTTCTACTTTATGATAATCAGGCCACAAAAGAAACAAAGTCAAGAATTTAAAAAGACTTTAGAAAGTCTTAAAGTTGGAGATAAAATAGTTACAAGAGGCGGAATTAAAGGTGAAGTTGTAGAATTAAAAAATGATTCATTTGTAATAGAAACAGCAGGATCATCAAGATTAGAATTATTAAAACAGTCTCTATCATATATTGATTCAGATCCAGCATCTAATCCACACCTAACAAAAACACCTGTAGGAAATCTAGATTATGGTAATGATGATAGATTTATAAATAAATTAGAAGAATTAAAAACAAATAATACTACTACAGAAGACTATGATATGTTATTAGTTGACATATTTGAATATGTTGTTGTTGAAGATGCAGCAGATTTTGATTCAATTAGTTCTAAATTTAGACTACCAGAAGATAGAACTGAAAAAATCATGGGGCAATTAGAAGATCTAGGAATTATTAGTAAAGACTTATTAACAGCTAAGAGAGAAATCTTAATAGACCCTAGACAAGATTAGGAGAAAAAATGAAAAGTTTTTACTTTTCATTTTTTTTATAAGGAAGATAAATGGAAAAATGGTTTATATTAAATAATTATGAAACTTACAAAAAAATAGCTACAGATGGTAATTTTACAGACTTACAAAAGAGAATTTTAGCTAATAGGGAATTAACAAGTGAATCTGAAAAGAAGGCAATATTCTCAAATTCAATAGAAGACTTATATAGTCCTTTTGAATTAAAGAATATGAAAAGTGCTATAGAAATATTTATGGAAGCTATAAGACAAAGAAAAAAAATTCTTATTGTTGGTGACTATGACCAGGATGGGGTTGCAGCTACAGTTATTCTTTACAAGGCTATAAAGCTTTTTTATCAAGATGTAGACTATGCCATTCCTGATAGGATAGAGGATGGATATGGTTTAAATACTTCTATAGTCGAAAAGGCTAAAGAAGATGGTTACGAATTGATCATTACTTGTGACAATGGTATAGCTGCCTTTGAAGCTGTTAAGTTCGCTAAAGACTTAGGCATGACAGTCATAGTAACTGACCACCATGAGCCGGCTAAAAAAGATGGAAAAGACTTATTGGTGGATGCTGATGCAATTATAAATCCACACTTACAAGACGACGAGTCTAGCTTCAAAGAAATTTGTGGAGCAAGTGTAGCTTTTAAATTTGTTTTGGGGCTTACAGAAATGTATGGCCATAGCCTAGGCATTGATAAAAACTACATCTATAAACTTTCTCAATTCGCTGCCCTAGGCACTATCAGTGATATGATGCCTTTAGTAGATGAAAACAGGATATTAGTGAGACACGGGCTAGAACTACTTTCTAAAAGAGAAAATTTAGGTGTAAAAGCCTTATTGGAAGAATTACAATGGGACAAGGACGTAAGTGTATATACAGTCGGATTTTTAATAGGACCAAGTGTAAATTCCTCTGGAAGACTTTATACTGCTAGACTTGGTGTAGAATTATTCATAGATAAAGATATAAATAATGTTAAGGAATATGCCAAAACATTAGTTGAATTAAATAATGAAAGAAAACAACTCACAAATGAAGCTATAGATATTGCTATCAAAAGAATTGAAGATGAAAAATTATATAATAATGATATAATTGTATTATATGAAAAATCTATACATGAGAGTATTTGTGGCCTAGTTGCAGGTAGGATTAAGGACAAATATAATAGACCTACAATAATTTTAACATCATCAAGCAAAGATGATATAATCAAAGGATCAGGAAGGTCTATACCATCCTATAATATGTTTGAAGAATTAAACGAAATTAGAGACATGTTTGAAGCCTTTGGTGGCCATGCTATGGCTTGTGGTTTGAGTATAGATCCAAAAAAATTAGATGAATTTTCTAGATTATTAAATGATAAGTCTAAGTTGAAGGAAGAAGACTTCATAAAAGAAGTTAATATTGATGATCTATTGACTTTCAATATAATCAATAGAAATATGATAAAGGAAATAGACCAGCTAAGACCTTTTGGTTTAGGCTTTGCTGAACCGATATTTGCAAGTAGAAATGTAGAAGTGATTGATGTTAAAATATTAGGTCAAAATAGAAATGTTTTGAAATTGATACTAAGAGATAAAAATAACACCTTAGAAGCTATAGCCTTTAATTTAGAAAATTTATATGAGAAATTTGAAGACAAATATAATTTTACAAGTAAAGAAGATTTACTATTATTAAAAAATAAAATTGTAGACATAGTCTATAAACTAACTATAAATGAATTTATGGGACAATCCAATATTCAGCTAAATATAGTTACAATGAGGTAATATGTTAGAAAAATTAATTGAAGCGGTAAAAAAATATAATAAAAACACTGATGTGGCTTTAATAACTAAGGCTTATAAACTTGCGGAAGAAAAACACAAGGGACAAGTGCGTAATTCCGGTGAAGCTTATATAGTTCATCCTCTTGCAGTAGCTATGATTTTAGCCCAATTAGAAATGGATGATGAGACAATTTGTGCAGGGTTGATGCACGATGTCTTGGAAGATACTGACTATAGCAAAGAAGAAATGATAAATGAGTTTGGTAGGGAAATCACAGAACTAGTTGATGGAGTTACCAAGCTTAAAAATCTTCAATATAAGTCGAAAGAAGAAGCTCAAATAGAAAGTATCCGTAAGATGGTCCTTGCAATGGCTAATGATATAAGAGTTATTATTATAAAACTTGCTGACCGTCTTCACAACATGAGGACTTTAGAGTACAAAAATAGAGAGAAACAAATTTCTACAGCCAAGGAAACTCTTGAAATATATGTGCCTATAGCTCATAGACTTGGGATTAACTCTGTTAAGTGGGAATTAGAAGACCTCTGCTTAAGATACATAGATCCTGTTTCTTATTATAGTGTTGCCCAACAGATAGATACAAAGAGATCTGAAAGAGAACATCAAATAGAAAAAATTATCCAGATTTTATCTGATGAATTGAAAAAGATAAATATCGACTTTACTATTACTGGTAGACCAAAAGGTATATACAGTATTTGGAATAAGATGAAAAAACAAGATACAAGTATAGATAATATATTTGACTTGATTGCTGTGAGGGTTATAGTAAAGGAAATCTCGGAATGTTATGCAGTATTAGGTATTGTTCATAATCTATGGAAGCCAATACCTGGCAGGTTTAAGGATTATATAGCCATGCCAAAGCCAAACTTTTACCAATCCCTTCATACCACAGTTATTGGTGAAAAGGGACAGGTTTTTGAAGTTCAAATAAGAACTGAAGAAATGCACAAAAACGCTGAGTTTGGTATTGCCAACCACTGGCAATATAAGGAAGGTAAAAAGAAAGCTTCAAACTTTGACAATAGATTAAATTGGATTAGACAACTTATAGAATGGGGTAAGGACACTTCAGCTTATGAATTTATGGATTCCTTTAAGGGAGACCTATTTAATGATGAGGTTTATGTATTTACACCAAATGGAGATGTGGTTGACCTAGCTAAAGGTGCAACACCTATAGACTTTGCCTACAGGGTTCACTCAGAAGTTGGGAATACAACTGTTGGAGCCAAGGTAAATGGTAAGATAGTTTCTTTAGACTATAAGTTAAAAACAGGAGATATTGTAAATATACTTACTTCAAAAAATTCATCCGGACCAAACCTAGACTGGTTAGAATTTGTAGTATCTTCAAATGCTAAAAACAAGATAAAGGCATATTTTAAGAAGCAATCTAGAGAAAATAATATTGAAAATGGTAAAGAATTATTAGAAAATAATCTTAAAGCAAAAGAGTATGACTTAAAGGTTATCCTATCAAATGAATTTTTAGACTACCTACTTGACAAGTACAATAATTCATCAATGGACAATATCTATGCAGCTATTGGTAGTGGTTCTACAAATGTTGAAACCATAGCAAGAATCTTAGAGAAAAAATATGATGAAAAATATGGAGAAAAAGAAGACCAGTCAAATCTTATAAATAAGACTGATAGCAATACTTCTTCAAACTTAAGTGAAGGTATTATAATTGACGATTTAACCAATCTTGATATTAAATTTGCTAAATGTTGTTCACCTGTACCAGGTGATCCGGTAATTGGTTATATTACAACAGGTAGAGGAATTACAGTTCATAGGAAAAATTGTGTAAATGTAAGAAACTTAACCAACAAAGATAGATTTATAAAGGTTCAGTGGAATATAAATACAGAATCAGAATTCCCAATAGTTATAAATATTATCAGTTTAGATAGGCCAGGTTACCTAGCTGATTTGACCAAAGAACTATCAAAAAATGGATACAACATCATATCCATTCGTTCTAAAATCAATGCTGATGGAACCATACTTATCCAATTAAGTATCAAGGTTAAATCTAACAATGAAAGTGAAACAATTTTTAGAAGTGTTAAGAAGATAGACGGTACATTAAACGTATTTAGGGAGTAGTTTTGAGAGCATTAGTACAAAGAGTAAAAAAAGTTGACTTATCTGTAGATGGAGAATTATATTCAAAAATTAACCAAGGCTTACTTGTATTTTTAGGTGTATCCAACGAAGATGACACAAGTGATATTGATTATCTAATCAGAAAAATTACAGGTTTACGTATTTTTTCAGATGAAGACGATAAGATGAATTTATCTGTCAAAGATACAGATGGTGAAATAATGCTTGTTTCACAATTTACCTTATACGGTGATGTAAGAAAAGGCTTTAGGCCATCCTTTAGCCAATCAGCAAATGGAGAAAAGGCCGAGGACTTATACTTGGAATTTGTGGAAAGATTAAAAAATGAATTTCCAAAAGTCCAAACTGGTAAGTTTGCAGCTGATATGCAAATATCCTTGATAAATGATGGACCAGTAACCATACAAATCGACTCAAAGAAAGAATACTAGGAGTTAAAATGAAATTGAAGTTGTTAAAAGATGGCAACAATCCAATGAATACAAATTCATATCTAATCTATGATGAAGAAAGTAAAAATGCATGGATTATAGATGCATCTAACGAAAGTAAATTATTCATAGATACAATTGAAAAATTAGGTCTTAAGGTAAATTACTTATTACTTACACATGGACACTGGGACCATATAATTGCAGCAGACTTTTGGAGAAAAAATTACAAGGTTAAGATCGTGGCTCATGAAAAGTGTAAAGATTATTTAACTAATCCCATGTTGAATTTAAGTGGTCTTTACTCTGATATAGATGAATTAAATTTAGATGCTGACTTTTATCTGAAAGGTGATCATGGTAAGTTTGAAATATTTGAATACTACCATACACCTGGCCATTCTTATGACCATCTAATTTATAAACTTGGAAATGAACTCGTATTTTCTGGTGATTTAGTTTTTCAACATTCAGTTGGTAGGACTGATTTACCAGGTTCAAATCCTAAAGATTTGATAAATTCTATTAGAAATATATTTTATAAAAATTGTGATGACCAAGCTATTATTTTACCAGGACATGGTAACAATTCCCTGGTAAAAGAAGAAAAAGAAAACAATCCATATGTACCATTAGAGGAGTAAAAATGAAAAGAACAAACTATTGTGGTCAATTAAATTTGGACAATTTAAATGAAGAAGTAATTTTAAAAGGTTGGGTGCAAAAAACTAGAGACCTAGGACCACTTCTATTTGTAGACTTAAGAGACAAAACAGGAATCACCCAATTAGTTTTCAAGAAAGATGACAATGAAGACTTATATTTAAGGTCTAAAGAATTAAAATCAGAATATGTTATAGGAATAACTGGTAAAGTTTCAGAAAGAGAATCTAAAAACCCAGATATACCAACAGGTGATATAGAAGTTATAGTAAGTGAATTAAAAGTTTATGACAAGGCTCAAACTCCACCAATTTATATAAAAGATGGGGACAATGCATCAGAAGACTTAAGATTAAAATATAGGTATTTAGACTTAAGAAAACATTCTATGCAAGAAACATTAAAAATGAGAGCTGAAATTGTTAAGGCCTTTAGAGACTTCTTATATGAAAATGACTTTGTTGAAGTTGAAACTCCATTCTTAATGAAGCCAACACCTGAAGGAGCTAGAGACTACGTAGTACCATCAAGAGTACACCCTGGTTCATTTTACGCCTTACCTCAGTCACCACAGTTATATAAGCAATTGTTGATGATTGGTGGACTTGATAGGTATTACCAAGTTGCTAAATGTTTTAGAGATGAAGACTTAAGAGCAAATAGACAACCGGAGTTTACCCAAGTTGACTTAGAAATGTCCTTTGTAGACGAAGAAGATGTAATTGAAATTAATGAAAGACTTATCCAATATATTTTCAAACAAGTTAAAAACATTGACCTTCCAGTACCATTCCCAAGATTAACCTACAAGGAAGCTATGGAAAGATTTGGTTCTGACAAACCTGATTTAAGATATGGATTTGAAATCCAAGATATTTCAGACTTAGAAGCAGCAATTGAATTTAATCTATTTAATGATGCTGTTGCTGAAGGTAAAAAGATTAAAGCTATCAACTTCAATGGTTTAAGTAGCGAATATTCAAGAAAACAAATAGATAAATTAACTAAGGAAGTAAAAGGTATTGGGGCTTCAGGACTATTATGGTTTAGATATGAAGAAGGTGAAATAAAATCATCAATTAATAAATTCTTAAATGCTGATTTCAATGAAAAATTAATTGAAAGATTAAAACTAGAAGAAAATGACCTTGCCTTAGTTATTATTGATAAAGAAGACAAGGCCCTAGACTACATGGGTAGCTTAAGAGTAATGGTTGCAAATAACCATGTTGAATTCAAAGATGATGATTATGCTATCACATGGATAAATGAATTCCCAATGTTTGAATACAATGAAGAAGAAGATAGGTATGTTGCAAAACACCATCCATTTACACATCCTGTAGATGAAGACATTGAACTATTGGAAAGTGAGCCTGAAAAAGTAAGGGCAAAGGCTTACGATATAGTTATCAATGGTGATGAAATGGGTGGAGGATCAATAAGGATCAACAATTCAGACCTACAACAAAGACTATTTAAGGCTTTGAAATTGAGTGAAGAAGACATAGAAAGAAAATTTGGATTCTTTGTAGAAGCTCTTAAATATGGTACACCTCCACATGGTGGTTTAGCCTTTGGTCTTGATAGGTTTGTAATGACCCTATTAAATAAGGCGAATATTAAAGATGTTATAGCCTTCCCTAAAACACAATCAGCTACAGACTTGATGTCTCAAGCTCCAACAAAGGTGGAGGATGCTCAACTAGAAGAATTAGGATTAGAATTTAGAGATTAAAATTAAGGAGCTAATATGCAAAATCTGAAGCAATTTGACAATGACTTATACCAAATGATTGAAAAAGAAAAAAATAGGCAAGAAAATAATATAGAGCTAATTGCTTCAGAAAACTTTGTATCTCCTGCAATCCTTGAAGCAGCTGGTTCTATCTTAACCAACAAGTATGCAGAAGGATATCCAAACAGGAGATACTATGGTGGTTGTGAGCATATTGATGAAATAGAAACATTAGCTATAGAGAGAGCTAAAAAGCTTTATGCTAGTGAACATGCTAATGTCCAAGCTCATAGTGGTTCATCTGCAAACCTTGCAGCCTACATGGCCTTACTTGAACCGGGTGATAAAGTTTTAAGTATGTCCCTAAGTGAAGGTGGCCACCTAACTCACGGATCACCAGTTTCATTTTCTGGTAAATTATATAACTTTATCCACTATAGTCTAGATCCAGAAACAGAACTAATTGACTATGAGAAGCTAAGAGAATTAGCCATTAAAGAAAAACCAAAAATGATATTAGCAGGAGCCTCTGCTTATCCAAGAAAAATAGACTTTAGCAAATTTAGAGAAATCTGTGATGAGGTTGGAGCTATATTTATGGTTGATATGGCTCATATTGCAGGTTTGGTAGCTGCAGGACTTCACCAAAGTCCAGTACCATATGCTGATATAGTTACATCTACTAGTCACAAGACTTTGAGAGGACCTAGAGGAGCATTTATTTTGTCTAAAGAAAAGTATGCTAAAGCCATTGATAAATCAATATTTCCAGGTAGCCAAGGTGGACCTTTAGAACACATTATAGCAGCAAAGGCCGTTGCCTTTAAAGAGGCCATGTCAGATGAGTTCAAAGATTACCAAAGTCAAGTTATAAAAAATGCTAAGGCTATGGAAAAAACATTCACAGAAAATGGTATAAGGTTAGTATCTGGTGGTACAGACAACCACTTATTATTACTTGATTTAACTAGCACAGCCTACACAGGCAAGGAAGCTGAAGCTATGTTAGATGAAGTCCATATAACAGTAAATAAAAATACCATTCCAAATGATAAGAAAGGACCTGTTGTAACATCAGGTATTAGAATAGGTACACCTGCAATGACAAGTAGGGGCTTAAAGGAAAAAGATATGTCTTATGTAGCTCAACTAATTGCAGACTTGTTACTTGATAAAGATAGTAAAGAAAATATTAGTAAAAAAGTAAAGGAATTGACATCTAGATTCCCTTTATATAAGGAGTAAAAATGGCTAAACCAATAGTAAGTATAATAGGAAGACCCAATGTTGGGAAGTCGACTTTATTTAATAAATTAGTTGGTAAGAGATTATCCATTACAGAAGATACCCCTGGTATAACAAGGGATAGGCTATATAGCGAAGTAGAATGGCAAAATAACCATTTTACATTAATTGATACAGGCGGACTAGAATTGGATGATAGTGGTGACTTCAACAAAGATATTGAAAACCAAGCCAACTTGGCTATAGATTCTTCCGACCTCATCATACTTTTAGTTGATGGTAGGGCAGGAATTACAAGTTTAGATGAGCTTATAGCTGAAAAGTTGAGAAAATCCGGTAGAGAAATAATGGTAGTTGTAAATAAGATTGAACAAAGAGAAAAACCTCTTTCAGTTTACGACTTTTACACTCTAGGATTTGAAGAGCTACATGTAATATCTGCCGAGCAAGGCTATGGCCTAGGAGATCTATTAGATGCTATAGTTGAAAAATTCCCAAATAGAGATATGGATAAAGACGATGA
>NZ_CAMPYN010000025.1 GCF_946998255.1 uncultured Helcococcus sp.
GTTTTAAGAGAAATTATAAATAATAAACTAAGTAAAAGAAATAAGAAAGGCATTAATAAAGAACTTTCGATAAATTCAACTGATCCCCTATTTTCTTTTATTTTTCTAGAAATTATTGATATCATTTTCTAATCTCGTAAATATAGATTTCAATAAATTTTGCATGCTATCCTTGAAAATAACAGCTAATATTATAACTACTATTAAAATCAAAACTATGGCTATCATATTTATTTCACCTTTTTGACTTTTTAATTTATAAATTATATTACTTAACATGGTCCCTCCTTATAGTGTATTTAAAAGTACTGGCAACATTACCGTGAGCATTATACCTACAAATATGACTATATTTGGTATTAATAGCTTCCTATTTACTTCTTGACTTTCTAATATTACTTGAGTTTTTCTATATTCATTAGTTTCTTTTTTTATAAGCATCAGTGATTGATTTATATCCTCTGAACCCGTTTTAAAATTTTGTACTATACTGCTAATAAATTTCCTAATTAAAATATCTTCATTTTTTATAGAAATACTATTGAAAGCCTCTTCTTCAGACATACCATTTTTTACCATAGTCAAAACTTCTGCTATATTCTGGCTTATACCATCATTCGATTTTTCGACTATATAATTTAAAGAATCTCTTAAATTTATACCAGATTCAAGCATCAAGGAAAGTCTAGACACAAAATTTGGTAAGTCAGACTTCATTTTGCTTTGGATTTTTAAGTATTTTTTAATTTCTATCTGGTCTAAATAATAAAGAAAAATTCCGACAAATATTGGATAAGTTAGAATAAGTATTTTTTCTGTAGATAAGGAAAATGCGATAATAAATAAAATATTAGAATAATAAAGAAACATTAACTTTTTAGCTTGGTGTATGAGTAAAAAATCTTCGTAGATATTTTCTCCATAATGATTTTTTATAGCTATTTTAAGCTTACTTGAAGTTATTAAGGTAAATAATTCATTCTTGTTTTTTATTAATAACATGAAGGGTAAAAAATACCCAAGATACTTTGACTCAATCCTTATATTTTTACCTATAAAATCTATTTCATCCCTATGAATGTAAGAATATATAAGAAATATAAAATGGATTAAAACGCTTATCACAAGCAAAATTATACTTAACATTAAATCTCCTTACTTACAATTTTATTTCCAAAATAAAATGATACAAGTATTAAAATAAATATTGGAAATCTAATTAAATAATCAATATAGGTTAATTGCCCAGGATTATTCATCCTTAGCATAACCATTACAAACATTGGCAATATACACATTATTAAGAATTCCTTTTTAGCATTATCTGTAATAGTTGATAATTCAAGCTCTAATGATATATTTTCATTTAATATTTCTTTAGCATTATAGGTAACTTCGGATACATTAATCCCAGATTTCAAAGAAATAAGTAAACTATCTATAAAAATGTTAGCTTCTTCTAAGTTAATATTTTTCTTAAAATCTAATAGTGCATCTTCCATACTAAAACCATTATTTATATCTTCAATAACTTTCTCAGTTAACATAACTATCTCACTATCTATAGTAAAAAGATTTTTAAGTTCCAAACGTGTGTTATCTAAAGCTTGATATAGGTTTTGACCAGAAATTAAATTAGAATTTAATATATCTAAGAATTCTCTAAACATGATTCGTTTGTTTTTAAAATTTAGTCTAGTTAAATACTCATAAACTATAATATATAATTTGAAAGATGCAAAGAAAGCAATGAATAAGGCTAATATTAATTTCTCAAAGAAAATATAAGCATATAAAAATATAATAATATAAGTTATTATAAGACTTTTCACCTTTACTCTATCCATTAGCTATCCACCTTTCTAATTTATCCTTATTAGTAAGATTATCGCTAAACTCAATCTTGTCTGTTTTATAATTATATTTATAAAGACTTTTTATCATTAAATCACCAGAATCATCTCTAAGCATTTCAGCAACCTCGATAACTCTTCTTCTTTTTGAGTCTACCCTGTCTAGGTGAATTAAAATTTCTATCGAAGAATTTATCATACGTCTAACAGCTTCAATAGGAATTTTTTCTCCTGATCTTAGGACCATGGTTTCTAATCTAGATATCATATCCTTAGCCGAATTAGCATGAGCAGTTGATAAGGATCCATCATGACCAGTAGACATAGCTTGAAGCATATCAACTGTTTCATCTGACCTAACCTCTCCTACTATAATCCTATCGGGTCTCATCCTAAGCGAATTTCTAATAAGATCTTTTATAGTGACCTTACCCTTGTTAGAACTGTTAGAATTTCTAGTTTGCAGACTAATTAGATTTTTCTTGTTTTGAATTTGCAGCTCTCTAGAATCTTCTATGGTTATAATCCTTTCATTATCATCAATAAAATTAGATAATGCATTCAAAAATGTTGTCTTCCCTGATGATGTACCTCCTCCAATAATAATGTTATATTTAGCTTTAACAAGTTTTTCTAAAAAAACTGCAAGTTCTTCAGTTAGACTTCCACTATTGATTAAATCTTTTATACTTAATTTGTGCTTGGAAAATTTTCTAATAGTAATTATTGGATTATGGTTACTAATTGGTGGTAAAACAATATTGACTCTTGAACCATCATATAAGTTTGCATCCACAATTGGATTGGAAATATTAACTTCTCTACCAGAATCGCTAACTATTTTTTGGATTATCCTATCCAGTTCTTTTTCTGACCTAAAGCTGATATGAGATTTAAAAATATTTCCTTCTTTTTCAATATAGATTTGATTATATGAATTTATCATTATTTCATTAATTAAATCATCCTCTAAGAAATATTCTAAAATTCCCAGACCTCTAAGGTCATAGAACAATTCCTTGCTATACTTATTTACTTGGTCTATTTCAAGTTCAATTTTATTTTTTGAAGCATAAGATAAAATATAGTTATTTAGATAAATAATCAATTCTTCATCATTTAATTTTAAAATATCAGAATTATCGATTTGTTTTCTTAATTGGTCAATATCTAACATAATTCACCTATAAATTGGTCAAAAGTTAAATTTTCATTGTTTTGATTAGTAATTTTTGTAATCTTTTTATTTTGATAAACTTCTATTCTTGGAATGTCCGAATTAATTAAAGTGTCTAAAATATTAGTATATTTATCTTTTGAATAATGATTTTCTAATTTTTGATTAAAGAATATTATAGAATCGGATTTATTTAACAAATATTTGTTTTTTTGGTTAATATAGGAGCTTAGATTAATAATAATGTATTCAAAGTCTGAATTTTTTACACATTCTAAGACCTTTGAATAATTAATCTCTTTGTCCATTTCTAAAGGAATTCTAGTATTTGATAGGTAATAATAGTTTTGAATTTTATTTGTTAAAAAGCTATTTTCTTTATTTTTATTTAGAAGAAGATTATCTACTGATATTTGAGAATTATCTTTGCTGAACAAGTAAAAATTAGTCATGTCAACTAGTAAAAGTTTCGCTTTAGCACCAATATTTAGTAAAGTTTTATTTAGAAAGTCATTTTGAAGCTCGTTAGAAGAAAGGTTAACAAATGATATTATTTTAGCTCCCTCGTACTTCCTTTTATTTTTGTCATATTCATTTTTAATCAAAGTAGATAGCTTATCAATAGCTTGATATTTCTCTTTATCAGTTGATAACTTTAATGACCAATATTCTTTCTTTATATCATAATCTGTGATAGTTAAAGTAGATAATTCAAGATCATCAAGATTGTTTTTACATACTATATCAAAAGACTTTAATTCTTTTGATAAAAAATCTTTTAATCTTTCTCCATAGTAAGTATCCTTAAAAAATATATTTATTTTTTTCATATTTCACCACCTGAAAATATAATAACAAATTTAAAATAAAAAAAACTGTCAATATTGTGACAGTTTTGTAATATTTTTATCTATTAAAATGATAGTTGGCTACCGCCTAATCTTTCCTTTTCTTCTTCCATTCTCTTGAAATAGCAGTTAGCACACATGGCTTCATAATCAACTTTATCATTATTATCTATAGAAATCTGGTCTCCTTCAAAAACGAATATTCCATTAATTTTCCTCCCGTTGAATATCGCTTTCTTACCACATCTACAAATAGTTTTTAATTCTTCAAGTGAATGAGCTACTAATAATAATCTTTGAGATCCACTAAAACCCTGAGTCTTAAAGTCTGTCCTTAAACCATAACATATAACAGGTACGTCTTTAATCACTGCTATATTTAATAATTGGTCTATTTGATCAGCAGATAAAAATTGAGATTCATCAACTAGTATACATGATATTCTTTCCCCATTTTCAATCTTAGAAAAAGAATCAAAAAGATTATCTTCTTCATCAATTAGATAATCTACCTTTCTAGTAACCCCTAATCTTGAAACAAGTTTATCATCCCCTTTGGAATCTATCTTAGGCTTAAGAATTCTAACCTTCATCCCTCTTTCTTCATAGTTGTAAGCAACTTGCATAAGAGCTGTTGATTTACCTGAATTCATTGCCCCATATCTAAAATATAATTTCGCCATTTCATCCTCCACATTCAATATATATTATATATGAATTAGGAGGATAAATAAAATATTAATTATTTTAAACTTTTAATAAATCTTTTCTGTGTTTTTTCGTATTCATAGTCATTTTTTTCATAAAACTTATGGGCCGCTTCTTTTTCAACTCCTGAATTTAGAATAATAAAATCAAGATTTTGTTTATTTGCTATTTCCTCAACTTCTTTAACCAACTTTCCACCTATACCCTTACCTTGATAATCTGGATGAGCAGCCAAAGTAGATATTCTAAATCCTGTTCCCATATATAAACTTCTATATAAATAAAAATCTAAAAATCCTACAACTCTTTGGTTTTCTTCATCTTCATAAACCAAAACTTCCTGTTGAGAATTGTGGTTTATATCATCTATTTGTTCTACCACCCTCTTTAAGTCAACCTTATAACCTAATGATTTATCCAATATTTCTTGGATAAACATAGCGTCTTTTACTGTTGCATATCTAATCATAAAAAACTCCTTAAATCAAAATTCTTATTTATTATACCCAATAATTTTGTTTTTAGTAAAGTATATTTTTAATATAAAATAAGAATATGATATTATATATATATTGTATTTGGAGAAGTACCGAAGCGGTCATAACGGGGCGGCCTCGAAAACCGTTAGGGTCTAAAAGCCCACGCAGGTTCAAATCCTGTCTTCTCCGCCAGGCTGGAATGGCTCAATTGGTAGAGCAACTGAATCGTAATCAGTTGGTTGCGGGTTCAAGTCCTGTTTCCAGCACCATAAAACATAAAAAAACGTTGTGAATAAATCACAACGTTTCTTTTTTATTTATTAAATACCATCTAATTCATCATCTTCTTCTTTTGCTAGGATAGCAAAGTAGTCTATTGATTCCTTTCCAGTTTCTATTACTTCATTTAGGTATTTATCAATATCTTTTTCTTCTGAAACCAAGGCTTGATAAGTTAAGGCAAAGTTTAATCCAGATAATACTCTGACATTGTCTTTATCATTAAACAAGCTTACAGACCTGTTGAAAGGTGTTCCACCCTTCAAATCAGTTATTATTAAAATATTTTTTGAATCTTTTAGGTCATCATAAGCTTCATTTAAGGCCTTATCTATAGTATCATATGTGTCTCCTTCTATAAAGTTTACTACTCTTAGATTTGACATTTGACCAACTACTAAATCAAGTCCTGACTTTAATCCCTTAGCAAATTCTCCATGGGCAGCTATTATTACACCATTTCTCATACTAGAATACTCCTAGGTATCCACCTACAATACCTATTACTAATAATAGACCAATACCATATATTGGTGTCCATTTTTTCTTAGTAAATAAATAATATAATAGCATTGTAAGTCCTAATGGAATTGCATTTGGAACTATTCCATCTAGAATTTCTTGAACATTAATTGTTACATCTTGTTCTTCGTTTCTTGTGAAGTTAATTTGAGATTTTCCATTTTCAAGATCAACTATACTTGCTGATGGTTGTAATTTTTCAGTTATATTACCATTTTCATCTTTTTCATATAAGTATTCAGCATAATCTGGTAATTCTGCATTGTCAACAACGGCCACTACTGGTACTGCAACGTTTGTTTTACCATTAGGAATTTCTAACTTAGTTTCTGTTGCACCATATAGACATGTTAAAGCACCAACAACGAATACACCTAAGATTGATGCTGCTCTTGTAAATTCTTTTGCATTAGCTGTAAATACATCAATAGCATTTGTACCCATCTTATATGACCAATGCATTAACCAATAACGTAATCCAAATTGGAATAGGTTAAATACAAATAGGAATATAAATGGTGCTATTATTTGACCTTGTAAGGCCATATTTGATGTTATACCTGCTAATATTGGAACAAGTGTGAACCAGAATAAAGCATCACCTATACCACCTAAAGGTCCCATAGCTGAAACTCTAACGGCACGAATTGTTTGTACATCAGCCTTGTTTTGTTCTAATGACAATACTATCCCCATAACGAATGTTACTAGGAATGGGTGCGTATTAAAGAACTCTAAGTTGTGACCCATTGATGTGGCTAGGTCTTCTTTATCTGTATGAATTTTTTCTAATCCTGGTAAAATACCATATAACCAACCTGCTGCCTGCATTCTTTCATAGTTAAATGATGCTTGTAAGAATAAAGATCTCCACACCATTTTATTAAGAGTCTTTTTATCTAATTGTGGAGCAGGATTTAAATCATTGTATTCATTTGGTAAATTATATTCCATCTTGATCTCCTCCTGATATTTCAACATCCTTTAATTTTGTATGGATTTGGTAATCCCAGAATGCTATTGCAAAACCTATTAAAGCTAATAGTAGTAATGCTGATCCACCTAATTTTCCTGTTGCTGCAACTATAACTGCTAATGCGAAGCCTGCAAAGTAGAATCCCCATAAGTCTTTGGAAATCATAACCTTTAATAAGATTGCGAAACCAACGTATCTCATCATACCACCTGCTGCTCCTAAACCATTCATTAACCATTCTGGTATAGCGTCAGCTATAATCTTACCGTATCTTGCGCCTGCTAGGAAGAATATTAAAACGATAATTCCAAAAATTGTTCCTAATAAAGCCATTGCAAAGTAGTTTAATTTAACGATACCTTTTGGATTAGCTTCTCTAGCGTAAGAATCTGCCTTAGCCATTAAAGGTGACATTAATGTAAATAGGAATGTAACACCATATTGACCTAATAAAGCAAATGGTATTGCTGCTGCAGCTGCTGCTCCAGGTTCAAATCCTGATGTAACTGCGAAAACAGTAGCCATGATACCACCAATAACTGCGTTAGGTGGTTGCGCCCCACCAACTGGCATATTACCAATTGTTAGTAATTGATAAGTTGCCCCTACTACAAGTCCTGAGTTAACATCTCCTAAAATAGCACCAATTAATGGACCTATCACTATAGGTTGATAGAATGATTCTAAGAAACTGAATTGATCTATCGCTGCTATAAATGTTACAACAAAGACTAGTAAGATTTGTATAATACTATAATCCATACTTTTCCTCCTTAGTATATTTATAGTTTTAGCAAATTTTATCTACTTGTTAGATAAAAAGTTTTTCCGCGTTTTCTTTAGCTTCTGACGGTACTTTTTGTACCTCTATTTTTACACCTTTGTCTCTTAAAGCTCTAAATGCTGCAACATCGTCATCGTCGACCGCTACAACTCCAACAGCAACTCTTTTTCCGTCTGCCATATGCATATTTCCAACATTTACTTTATCTATTGGGACTCCACCTTCAACTAATTTTAAAACATCTTGAGGTGTTTCACATATAATAAAAATCTTTTGCCTATCAGCAGCTTTTCCTATTACATCAATAGTTTTTTGGATAGTGAAATATCTAGTAGCAACCCCTGTTGGTGCCGCCATATCCATCAAACCTTGTCTCATCTTGTCATTTGCAACCTTATCATTTGCAACTAATAATAAATTAGCACCCACATAGCTTGTCCATTGGGTAGCTACTTGACCGTGGATTAACCTATTGTCAATCCTTGTTAACATTATATTTGGCATATTTCCTCCTATTAAATTATTTGACTTATACTATATCTACTAGCTTTAACTTCTACATTTTTAGCTATTTCTAAAATTACATATTCTTCTTGGATTTTTTTAACCCTTCCAAAAATGCCACTAGCAAGCAATACTTCATCTCCTTGCTTTAAGTTTAGATGAATGTTTCTAAATTTTTCCTTTTGCTTGTTTAATTTTATGGCATTGATAATTTGAATGATAATTAAAAAAATAGCTATTATTATGAATAAAGCTATAGCCGAAGATAAAATTTCCCTAAATGTTGGCATTTAATCCCCCAAAATATTATGATTTTTCATTCATTAGCCTAAGTATATCAGTATATTTTTATTTTGACAACCTATTCATAATTTGTTAGTTCAAATAATATTATTAAAAGTTAAATTTTTAAATACTCAAAACAGCAATATTTATATGTTTTATTAATATATTAATTTTTTTTAATATATTAAATATTTTGATTTTCATTTTTTTTGATTTAAATACTTGATTAAATTTTAAATTTGTAATACACTTTAAATGGTAGTAACCAATATAATTTAGGAGGAAATATGTTTAAAATTAAAAATACTAATGTTGATCCTAAGCATTATGCAAATACATTATCAGAAATTAGCCACCAACCAGAAAAATGGCAAGTAGCTTATGATAATTACATTAATGAAGAAGAAAAGATAAGAGAATTTTTAGATAAATTAATTAAGGCAAATGATGAAAAAGTAAAAGTTATTTTCACAGGTGCCGGTACTTCAGAATTTGTTGGAAATACTATTGTTGATTATTTAAAAAATAATGATAACTTTGAATTCGAATCAATTGCAACTACAAATATTGTAGCTTCACCAAAACTTTATTTAAGAAATAGGCCTACCCTACTAGTATCTTTTGCTAGAAGTGGTAATTCACCTGAAAGTTTAGCAGCTGTAGAATTAGCTAATAAGTTAATAGATAACATTTATCATTTAGCAATCACCTGTGCTGATGAAGGTAAATTAGCCGTTAACTTAAGAGATAAAGATAACGCACATGTTTTAATAATGCCTGAAGGTACAAATGATAAAGGCTTTGCTATGACTTCATCATTTACATCTATGGTTTTAAGTGCTTTATTGATATTTGATACCCTATCAAATGAAGACAAAGAAAAACGTGTGAAAGCAATTATCAAAGCAGCTAATGATATATTGTCAGATGAAGAAAAAATAAATGATTTAGTAGATTTTGATTTTAACCGTATAATCTACTTAGGATCTGGTCCTTTATATGCACTTACCAATGAAGCTAGACTAAAAATATTAGAACTAACTGCTGGTAAGGTTTCAGCTATGTTTGAATCAAGCTTAGGTTTTAGACACGGTCCAAAATCTTATGTAGATGAAAAAACCTTTGTTGTTGGATTTATTTCAAATGATCCATATACAAGAAAATATGATATAGATATTTTAAATGAGGTTTATCATGACAAAATTGCTGATAGAACATTAGCTATTAGTAATTCTAAGATAGATGCTGACTTCGACCAATACCTAGTAAATATTGATTCTGATGTAGAAGATGCTTACCTAGCCTTAGTCTACGTAGTAATAGCACAACTGTTTTCAGTAATAGCATCTGTACATGTCGGTAACCTAACAGATACACCTTCTGAATCTGGTACTGTTAACAGGGTCGTACAAGGTGTTATAATTCATGACTTAGAAGATTAATATAATACTTCCTTAAACCATCCTATATAGGGTGGTTTTTTCTTTTTGACATTTGTTATATATTTGATAAACTTAAAATGGAGTTAATAAGGAGGAATTATGAATAACAAAACTAATACCATTACACAGATTGGTTTATTAGCAGCATTGTGCTTTGTGAGTTTTAGGTTTCTAAAAATAGATATACCTATACCCGGTACAGATAGTAACACTGCTATTCATTTTGGTAATATATTTCTAGTAGTGGCAGCCTTACTTTTAGGCGGTCTAAATGGAGGATTAGCAGGAGCTATAGGCATGACTATAGGAGACTTATTAGATCCTAAATATGTCCTATCTGCACCAAAAACTTTTGTTTTAAAGCTGTCTATAGGATTAATAGTTGGACTAGTTGCACACAAAATGAAGAAAATTAATAAATCCAATGATAAAAAATATATAGCAAAGTGGGCTCTTATCGCATCAATAATCGGAATGGGCTTTAATGTAATAGCAGACCCACTTGTAGGTTACTTCTATAAGATGTATATACTTGGTCAACCTCAAAAAATAGCCTCTGCAATAGCTAAAATAGCAGGTGGAGTTACAGCATTCAACGCTGTAGTAACTGTAATAATTGCAAATATTATTTATATGGCTGTAAGACCTGTGCTAGAAAAATCGGGTTATTTAATTAAAGAATAATAATGATATAAACATTAAACTGGGACCTTAGGTCCCAGTTTTTTACATAAAAAAAGACTTTTGAAAAAATCAAAAGTCTTTTTACTTTAATTATTCAATAATTTTTGTTACAACACCTGAAGCAACTGTTCTACCACCTTCTCTAACAGCGAATCTTAGTCCTTCTTCGATAGCTATTGGTGAGATAAGTGTAATTGTAAATGTTGCGTTATCACCAGGCATAACCATTTCTACGCCTTCTGGTAATTCGATATCACCTGTAACGTCTGTTGTTCTTAGGTAAAATTGTGGTCTATAACCTGAGAAGAATGGAGTATGTCTACCACCTTCTTCTTTTGTTAATACGTAAACTTCACCTTCAAATTTTGTATGTGGTTTGATTGTTCCTGGAGCTGCTAAAACTTGTCCTCTTTCGATGTCATCTCTTGTAACACCTCTTAATAGAGCACCAATGTTGTCACCAGCTTCAGCTAAGTCTAATTGTTTTCTAAACATTTCAACACCTGTTACAACAACTTCTTCTGGTTTGTCTTTTAGTCCAACGATTTCTACTTTATCGTTAACTTTTACAACACCTCTGTCTACTCTACCTGTAGCAACTGTACCTCTACCTGTGATTGAGAATACGTCTTCTACTGGCATTAAGAATGGTTTGTCAGTATCTCTTTCTGGTGTAGGAATCCATTCATCAACTGTTTCCATTAATGAAACAATCTTGTCTCCCCATTCTCCATCTGGATCTTCCAAAGCTTTTAATGCTGAACCAACTGTAATTGGTGTTTCATCTCCATCGTAACCGTATTCTGAAAGTAATTCTCTAACTTCCATTTCTACTAATTCGATTAATTCTGCGTCGTCAACTTGGTCTTCTTTGTTTAAGAATACAACCATCTTTGGAACACCAACTTGTCTTGCAAGTAAGATATGTTCTCTTGTTTGTGGCATTGGACCGTCAGCTGCTGATACTACTAAGATAGCACCGTCCATTTGTGCAGCACCTGTGATCATGTTCTTTACGTAGTCCGCGTGGCCTGGTGTGTCAACGTGAGCATAGTGTCTATTTTCTGTTTCGTATTCTACGTGTGAAGCGTTGATGGTAATACCTCTAGCTCTTTCTTCTGGAGCCTTATCAATACTTTCGTAGTCCATAACTTCACCTGAGCCAAATCTCTTGTTTAATACAAGTGTTATAGCTGCAGTTGTAGTTGTTTTACCGTGGTCAACGTGACCAATGGTACCAATGTTTACGTGTGGTTTTGCTTTAACAAATTTTTCTTTAGCCATATTTTCCTCCTATAATTTGTTTTATGACTTTTTGCCTTCTAATATTTCTTCTTTTATACTATTAGGAACTTGTTCATAGTGGTCAAATTGCATTGAGTATGTTGCACGACCTTGTGTGTTTGAACGTAATGATGTAGCATATCCAAACATTTCTGATAGTGGAATGAAAGCATCAACGATTTGAACACCTTCTCTTGTTCCCATACCGTCAACTCTACCTCTTCTAGATGAAACGTCACCCATAACATCACCAAGATATTCTTCAGGTGTAACTACTTCAACTTTTTCGATAGGTTCTAATAGTGCTGGACCAGCTTTTTCAGCTGCAGCTCTTAGAGCCATAGCACCAGCTATTTGGAAAGCTGTTTCTGATGAGTCAACTTCGTGGTATGAACCATCATATAGTTCAACTACTATATCCAATAATGGATATCCAGCTAATACACCAGCATCACAAGCTTCTCTAATACCTTTTTCAACTGAACCGATGTATTCTCTTGGAACTACACCACCAACAATTGAGTCGATAAATTCAACACCCTTACCTGGTTCATTAGGTTTAACTTTAATTTTAACATGTCCGTATTGACCCTTACCACCAGATTGACGTATAAATTTACCTTCTGCTTCAGCTTCTTTAGTAATAGATTCTCTATATGATACTTGTGGGTTACCAACATTAGCTTCAACTTTAAATTCTCTTAATAATCTGTCAACTATAACTTCTAAGTGTAATTCACCCATACCAGCAATAATTGTTTGACCGGTTTCTTGGTTTGAATATGTTTGAAATGTTGGATCTTCTTCTGCTAATTTAGATAAAGCAACACCCATCTTTTCTTGAGAAGCTTTAGTTTTTGGTTCAATAGCAACAGAGATAACTGGTTCTGGGAATTCCATGTTTTCTAAGATAATTGGATGATCTTGATCACATAGGGTATCACCTGTACCTGTATCTTTAAGACCGATTGCTGCACCAATGTTACCTGCAGAAATTGAATCTAATTCATTTCTTTGGTTTGAGTGCATTTCTAGGATACGACCGATTCTTTCTCTCTTGCCTTTTGTTGAGTTGTATACATAAGATCCTGATTCAATAGATCCTGAGTAAACTCTGAAGTATGTTAACTTACCTACATATGGGTCAGTAACAACCTTAAATGCTAAAGCTGAGAATGGTTCGTCTAATTTTGCATGTCTTTCTGCTTCTACTGTTTCTTCTTCTTCAGTTTTCTTTGGTAAAGTACCTTGTATAGCAGGTATATCAATAGGTGACGGTAAGTAGTATACCATTGCATCTATAAGTGATTGTACCCCTCTCTTCTTGTATGCTGAACCACATAAAACTGGGTATATAGATCTAGCAATTGTAGCTTTTCTTATTGCTGTTCTTAATTCTTCAGATGAGATTTCTTCACCTTCTAGGTATTTCATCATGATATCTTCATCTGAGTCAGCTACAGCTTCAATTAATTGATCTCTATATAATTTAGCATCATCTAATTGGTCTGCAGGTATTTCACCATGGTGAGCTGATTCACCTGTTTCATCATCTAAGTCATATGTTACAGCATCCATATCAACTAAATCAATAATACCTCTAAAGTCATGAGCATTACCGATTGGTAATTGTATTGGAACTGCATTTGCTTTTAATTTGTCTTTAATTGTGTCAACCGCCATTAAGAAGTCAGCACCTGTTGCGTCCATCTTGTTGATAAAAGCAATTCTTGGTACGTTATACTTATCAGCTTGTCTCCAAACTGTTTCTGATTGTGGTTCTACACCACTTTTAGCGTCGAATAATGCAACTGCACCGTCAAGCACTCTTAAAGATCTTTCTACTTCTACTGTAAAGTCTACGTGACCTGGAGTATCGATAATATTTATCTTATGATCTTTCCAGTAAGCTGTAGTAGCAGCAGAAGCAATTGTGATACCTCTTTCTTTTTCTTGGTCCATACTATCCATGATAGCTGTACCATCGTGTGTATCACCCATTTTGTGGATTTTACCTGTATAGAATAATATTCTCTCAGTAACTG
This sequence comes from uncultured Helcococcus sp., assembly GCF_946998255.1. GTDB lineage: Bacteria > Bacillota > Clostridia > Tissierellales > Peptoniphilaceae > Helcococcus. The sequence goes on from NZ_CAMPYN010000025.1 coordinate 13,871, forward strand.
TTGTTTTACCAGCGTCAATGTGAGCCATTATCCCAACATTTCTAATATCCTTTAAACTGATATCTGGCACTCTCTACTCCTTTTTAAATTAGTATCTGAAATGTGCGAAAGCTCTATTAGCTTCTGCCATTCTGTGCATTTCTTCTTTCTTCTTCACGCTTGATCCAGTGTTGTTTGATGCATCTAAGATTTCTTTAGTTAATCTTTCGATCATAGTTTTTTCTCCTCTATTTCTAGAGTATAAAACTAACCATCTTAAGGCTAAAGTTTGTCTTCTTGCAGGTCTAACTTCCATTGGTACTTGGTATGTTGCACCACCGATTCTTCTAGCTTTAACTTCTAGTAGTGGCATAACATTATTTAGAGCCTTTTGGAAAACTTCTAAAGCATCTTCTCCAGTTTGTTCTGCGATAGCATCAAATGCTCCGTAAACAATCTTTTGAGCAACACCTTTTTTACCGTCAAGCATAACAGCGTTTATTAATTTTGTTACTACAACATCACCATATATTGGATCAGGTAGAACATCCCTTTTAGGAACACTATTTTTTCTTGGCACTTCTCTTCCCTCCTTACCATTAAAAATAATTCATTGGTACTCGATATTTCTATCGATAAGTGCGCTTGTTGTTGATATATAAATCTAAACAAAAGCACCTTTAAAATTTATTTGTGCAATCGAATTAAGCCTTCTTAGCACCGTATTTAGATCTAGCTTGTTTTCTGTTTGAAACTCCTGCTGTATCTAAAGCCCCTCTAACAATGTGGTATCTAACACCAGGTAAGTCTTTTACTCTACCACCTCTTATAAGTACAACTGAGTGTTCTTGTAAGTTGTGTCCTATACCAGGAATATATGATAGAACTTCTGCTCCGTTTGTAAGTCTTACCCTAGCTACCTTACGTAAAGCTGAGTTAGGTTTCTTAGGTGTTACAGTTCTAACTGATGTACATACACCTCTCTTTTGAGGAGAATTTGATTTAGTATTTCTCTTCTTTAGAGTGTTGTAGTTGTAACCTAAAGCTGGTGTATTTGACTTTTTACTTTCGCTTTTTCTATTTTTCCTAATTAGTTGGTTAATTGTAGGCATTCTGCACCTCCTTTTCTTTAAATTTATATATCAACAAAATAGTTGATTATTGTCGGGCATACCGCGCAAAATTGCATAGTATGCCCTAGACTGTATTATTTTACCATCACAAGTTTTGAATGTCAAGGAATAAGCCTTATTCTACAAGATGTTCTTCACTGTGATCTTTTTCTTCTATTGTCTCTACTTGAATATGGCTGTATCTATCAATACCTGTACCAGCTGGTATCAATTTACCAATTATAATATTTTCTTTCAATCCAATTAGATTATCTTTCTTACCTTTTATAGCAGCATCTGTTAGAACTCTTGTAGTTTCTTGGAATGATGCAGCTGATAAGAATGAATCTGAAGCTATAGAAGCCTTTGTAATACCTAGTAAAACATATTCAAATTCTGCAGGTTTTTTACCTTCTTCAACAAGCTTTTCATTTGCAGCTTCTACATCTCTCTTGTTTTGTTGTGATCCAACTAAGAATTCACTATCTCCGCTTTCAGTTATATTAACCTTTTGGAGCATTTGTTTGATAATAATCTCTATATGCTTATCGTCTATATCTACACCTTGTAGCCTATAAACTTTTTGGATTTCTTTTATTATATAATCTTGTACAGATTTAGGTCCTAATAATTCTAAGTAATCATGAGGATTTATAGATCCTTCTGTTATTTTTTCACCCTTTTCAATATGGGATCCATCAACAACATTTCTAGCTGGATTTACATGATATGGTAACAAGTATTTGCTTGTTTCGCCATCTTCATCTTTGATGAATACTTTAATTCTGTCTTCACTGTCATCGATAATAACTTGACCAGATTCTTTAGCTATTATAGCTTGACCCTTAGGTTTTCTAGCTTCAAATAACTCTTCAACCCTTGGTAAACCTTGTGTAATTGCTCCACCTCCAGCAACCCCACCAGAGTGGAAGGTACGCATGGTTAGCTGAGTACCAGGTTCCCCGATAGATTGAGCAGCTATTATACCTACAGCCTCACCTACATTTGTAGATTTACCTGTAGCTAAGTTTCTACCATAACATAGTGAACATACACCTTGTTTAGCCTTACATTCTAAGGCTGATCTTATCTTAACCTTGTCAATCTTGATAATTTCTTTTTCACCATTAAATTGTTCTAGAACATGATCTATTGTTATTTCATCAGCCATATCTTCGCTGATGATTTCATTTTTATGGACAATAATCTTACCAGATACAGGATTTATTATATCTTCAAATGAAGTTCTACCAATTATTCTGTATTTTAGACCTTCAATTAATTCTTTACCTTCTGTAATATCTTTAACAACTATATATGAATCTGTACCACAGTCAATTTCCCTAATGATTACATCTTGTGATACATCAACTAGTCTTCTAGTTAAGTAACCAGAGTCAGCTGTTCTTAAAGCTGTATCGGAAAGTCCCTTTCTAGAACCGTGTGTTGAGATAAAGAATTATTGTACTGATAGACCTTCACGGAAATTAGCTTTAACTGGAATCTCGATAGTCTTACCAGTTGTAGAAGCCATAAGTCCTCTCATACCACCTAATTGTCTAATTTGTCTTACAGAACCTCTTGATCCTGAATTAGCCATTATAGCA
>NZ_CAMPYN010000026.1 GCF_946998255.1 uncultured Helcococcus sp.
GAAAGTGGGATTGAAAATAAAATGTAGTATTTATTACTACAACTACATTATACGAAGGAGAAAAAATGAAAAAAGATACTATTCAAGCTAAAAGTTTTTCAATAGAAATCTACACTGAGGATTTTAAAAACGATTATATTAGTCTAACCGATATCGCTAAGTACAAGAGTGATGAACCAAATGATGTTATTCGTAACTGGATTAGAGGAAAAGATACTATTGAGTTTCTAGTTTATGGGAGACTCTTAATAATCCTAGTTTTAAACGCGTCGAATTCGACGGGTTTAAAATGCAAGTGAAGCGGATATGCTTAATGTCTCTTTATTTAATAAAAGAGCCAAAGAGTGGAGGAAAGAGAATCCCGATTTAAAAGGAAATATAAGGGATTATGCCAGCTTAGAAGAGTTATTAGTTTTAGCAAATATGGAAAGTTATAATGCTATTATGATTGAAAAAGCTATGAATCAAAAGGATAGAATGATTGAGCTAAGGAATTTGGCAAAGAGACAGTTGATATCTTTAGAGAAAATTGCTGATAAAGGAATAAAAAAGTTATATTAATTTATTTGACTTTATATTAAACAGAGAAGAGGTTTTAATGCACAACACTAAAAATATTTCAAAAATAGATGCCCACATACATTTGATTCCTGACGATGTCATTGAAGCATATAGAGATTACGATGGGAAGTTTATTGTAAATGGATCAGTAAAAGATTATATATCTTTGATGAAAAAGTATAATATAGAAAAAGCATTCATCATGCCCTTTAATGACCCAGCTATGCTTTCAATGACTTTCACAGTTGAGTCAGTCCATGATAATTTATTGGAGATGGTAAGACAATATCCGGGAATTCTTTATTGTTTTGCTGATATTGATATTAGAAGGGATATCAATGATACACTTAAAGAACTTGACCGAGTTTTCAAACACGAAAGCTTTATTGGTATTAAACTTCATCCAACAAATACGGGATATCCAATTGATGGCTATTATTATGACAAGGTATTTGAGTATGCTCAAGCAAATAATATTCTTCTAGAAATACATTCTTATCCAAGAGAAAGCTTAAAAGATGATGTCTGTTCTCCAGGTCGAATTAAAATAATGTTAGAAAAGTATCCCAATGCAAAAGTTTCTATTGCCCACATGGGTGGTTTTCAATTTGATGAATTATTAGGGACGAATGTTTATGTTAATTTATCAGCCATACTAACAGATTTAGTTGACAGGTATGGCATAGGAAAAACTGAGGAAATAATCCGTTCATTTGGAATCGATAAAGTAATATTTGCTAGTGATTATCCTGACAATAGAGTATTAAAAGCTAATGATATTTATGATAAATATTTTGAAATATTAGATAAAATGAACTTTAATCAAGAAGAAATGGAAAAAATTTGCAGAGCTAATGCACTAAAATTGTTTGGACTATAAAAGTAAAACTCTAGATATTTTTTTATATATCAAATTAAACAAAGGGAATATAATTATGAAAAAATGGATATCAGGCACAATAATTGCAATAATTATTGTAATGTTTATATATATTTTATTTATTTCAAAAATTCTATTTGAAAAGAATGTAGATAAATACATATCAAGTGAAGGAATAAGTGCAGAAGAGATAATAGAAAAGAAAATATATAGAGATAGTAAGCAGGGAGGATATATTGCAAAAATAAGGTTTAAGAAGGATAGAAACTACAATTATATTTTTGAACTGCATGGATATAATCCGTTGGAATATTTTGATTATAACAATATAAATATTTCTATATATGACAATGAAAATGCAGAATATACTATAAGTAAAGTCTTAGAGAAACCAATTTATTTTATTGAAGATTAAAAGACAATATGGACGAAATTTCAAATAAATATTGGGATAAAGATTCATCATGATTTTATGTTATGGTTCTATTTAATAAAAAAAATGATAAAGCTAAAGCAAATTATTTAGAAATTGAACTTTCTAAGAATGCAGGTTATAGTAATTGGGATGGATAAAAATATGTAAGCATCTATTGTATTGAGTGGATGCTTTTTCTATCCTTTAATGTATATAAAGTATAAGGTTAAGAGAATAATAGTCTATCAATAGTCTATTATTCTCTTTATTCTTTTACCAAACATTATATTATCCCAAGTCGATTTAACTGTTCTATCACTGTTGCACTGTAGTGTATAATTGGAATCATCTGAAACTATCCCTTTGTATTTAGCGCCAATTTTTAAATTAGCTGTGACAAGTTCCTTTTTATCAGGATATTTTATAAATATTTCACTTTCAAAATTTGGATAAAATATTTCTTTTGTAACTGCGACAATTTTTACACCTTCAGGTGAGGAAGGCTTAAGCTCATAATAAGTCCTATCATTTATCCAATTAAGTATATCAAAAAGTAAAATTAGGAGAATAATGGAACATACGGTAAGAATAGGGTGTTTTTTTATAAATGAAAAAATAGAATTTTTAATATTTAATAATACATTCATATATTCTCCTTGACTGTATTTATTATATCGCATTTACAATGAAAAGTAATTATAAATTATAGACCTTATATAATGACAGTGTATTGACCTTGCACGAATATTTGTATATAATTATCCTAAAGGAGATGATAAAATGACTACAACAAATTTAAATATTAGAACAGATAAAGAAATAAAAGAAACCGCAGAAAAAATTTATTCTAGTCTAGGCTTAAATATGACTACTGCAATTAATATGTTTTTAAGGGCGAGTATTAGAGAAAGAGGAATTCCTTTTGAGTTAAAACTTGACATTCCGAGTGATGAAACCATAAAAGCTATAGAAGAGGGAAGAAAGATAGCAAATGATAAGAATGTTAGATCTTACGATAATATTGATGATTTGAGGAAAGATCTTGAAGTATAGTATAAAGTTTACAAAGAGATTTAAAAAAGACCTAAAGCAAGTTAAAAAACAAGGAAAAGATCTTGAAAAACTGTTCGCCGTTATTGAGAAAATAGCAAAAGATGAGACACTTGATGAAAAATATAGAGATCATCCATTAGCTGGAAATTACAAAGGGACACGAGAATGTCATATAGAGCCCGACTTTTTGCTGATATATGAAAAAATAGAAGAGGTATTAGTATTATCTTTAGTAAGGACTGGCTCACACTCAGATTTGTTTAAGTAGCAAACAGTATCTTTAACCCTGTAGAAAAAACACGTAGCTTTTTTATTAAGAAACCATGCCAAGAAAACTAAAGACTCTTGCTCTTATCAAGTTGGGCAGAGTTAGTTAAATGAAGGGTTAGCAAAAAACATGAGAAAGAAGAATAAAAATTTGAAAGGTTAAACAAATTAATAGGTAAAATTATGATAATAGACAGTTTTGATAAAGACACAGAGCCAGTTATAAGTTTAAAAGACTTTTATGGAGAAAAGAAAAATATTGCAGAAAAATGCTTGATAATATTTTCGAAAAGCCTGCTAGATTATTTGCTCGATAATTTTGAATGCCAAGAAATTGGAACTATAGAAGCCGCAAATGGATCAAGGGCAGTATATAAAAGCACCTTTGAAGGTCAAGAATTTGTATTTTACCTAACAATGATTGGTTCAGCCCTTGCCTCAACAGATTGTGTAGAAGTAAATTGGATTACAGGCGCAAATAAATTTATTATGTTTGGATCTTGTGGTAGCCTTGATAAGGAAAAAACTTTTGGAAAGTATATTATACCCACAGAAGCTTATAGGGGTGAGGGAGCATCTTATTATTATGCAGCTCCTTCAGATTACCTTGATATTAAAAATCACGATAAAGTTGAAGAGTTTTTTATCAAGGAGAAAGCTCCACATACCAAGGGAAAGGTATGGACTACAGATGTTATGATTCGTGAAACTCGTGGACTTGTCTCAAAGAGAAAGTCTGAGGGATGTATAGCAGTAGAGATGGAACTTGCAGGTGTTCAAGCGGCTTGTGATTTTTATGGATTTGAGCTTTATAACTTTCTTGAAGCAGGTGATGTGTTAAATGAGAGCTCTTATGAAGTTGAAGGTCTCCATAGTGCTAACCACGATCTTGGAAAGTTGTATTTAGCTTTAAAATTATTAAAAGAAATATAAAATAAATTATAGTGAGATTATAAGAGATTAAATTAATGGAGGTTATACTATGGATTGCAGAAAAATAAACGATGCAGTATATATCAGAATGGACAAAGGTGATGAAATTATTGGAGGCATCTTAGATGTCTGCAGGAAGGAAAAAATTAAGTCCGCTATCTTCAGTGGTATAGGTGGATTAGGTAAAGCTGAAATACAGACCCTTATACCAGAAACTAATGAATTTGAGACTAGAACAATCAATGGTCTGCTTGAACTTGTATCTATGACTGGAAATATTATTTCTGATGAAGATGGAGAAATCTATCAACATACACATGCCATGGTTTCCTACAAAGAGGACGGAAAGCACTGCGTTGCAGGAGGTCATATTAAATCACTTACTGTTTCCTATACTGCAGAGATTGAGTTAAGACCGGTTATTGGTGGAGTGATAAATAGAAAATATGATCCAGAAACAGGCACCGGATTTTGGAAATTTGAAGATTAATGTTGATGAATTATAGATTTGATTAACAATTTTAGAATTGGCTATTAACATTGAAAATCCCCAGATGACACCATCATCTGGGGATAAAACTTTTTAAAATAATATTGATTATTTTAAGTTAATATTCTTTTCTCCATCTATAATATTTATATGTAATGGCTTATTTTCATAACCATTACCTGTCAAAATCAATTCTGCACCATCATCCAGTTTATAAACATTAGCAATTGAATCATATACTCGTTCTTCTTCTTTCAATCTTTCTAAATGTTCAAAATCTTTCCAATCTACATTATCCTTGCCTTTTTCTTCAATAAACTTTATTACATCTTCTGTTGTTGAGACTTGTTTTTTTGAGCATGCAATCATTGTAAATGATAACACTACAAACAAAAGTAAAGCTAATATTTTTTTTCATTTTTCCTCCTAATATACAATATTTAGTTAATTTATTTCCTTAATATTTTGCATGCAAATTCTTTAGTTTACTATACTAAAATAATTCTATTTTATCTCTTTTATTATTTTATGATCAGAGTCGTATAAAGTTATTCCTTCTGGTTTTGTCTCATATGATGTTCCAATTAATAATAAATAATTTGAATCTGACAAATAATATTGTTCTAAAATTAAACCACTTCCAACATCTTCATGTTTCAAATGTTCAAAATCTTTCCAATCTACATTATCCTTGCCTTTTTCTTCAATAAACTTTATTACATCTTCTGTTGTTGATATTTGCTTATTTGTGCAAGCCGCCATATTAAATGATAATAGTATAAGGATAAATAGAAATAAAGTTTTCTTCATAAAAACCTCCCTAATATTAAATTACTAATTGTACTAGTATTAATAAAATAGTTAGAGTTTGTTTTCTAATACTAAAAACAAATTCGTTATGTAATCATCTTGATAAGATTTTATCAATAAATAATAAAATATTCAATAGTTTTGTTATATATTAATAATGTGCTAAATAATTCAAAAAAGTAGTTTCTTTACAAATACATCTATTAGTAGCTTATTACTTGCACATTATTTTATCTGATAGAAATTTTATATGCATAAATTTATAATCATATATCTTAAAAAATGGTATTATTATAGTAAGAATAATTAAAAATGGATTTTGGGAGGTAGTTCTATGGAAAAAATTAGAAGAATGTTACCATATTTGTTTGTAATCATTCTTGCCTTTTACTTATTACCATTCCTAATTAAAGATACTGGAAGTGGTATGTTTATTTTAATGTTTGGAATTCCAATTATATGCTTAACAGTCTCACTGATTTATGGGATAAAAAATTCTTTCTATTGGTTATTTTCCATGCTTGTAAGCTTGCTATTTATTCCAAGTTTATTTATCTTTTACAACGAGAGTGCAGTTATTTATATATTGGTATATGGCATAATTTCACTAGTAGCTAACTTTATTGGAGGGTTGCTTTCTGAGAGAAATTAGAAAGTTTTTGATTTTATTTGAGATAATTTTCAGGTATTTACTAGGTTTTCTCAACAAGAACTTATCTTAATATAATGGACAGAGAAGGCGTAAAATATTTTAACTTATGGAAGGTATTTATGAGATACATATCTACTACAGATAGAAAAGAATATTCTTATTTATTAGAACTTTTAGATACAATGAGTGGATATATTGCTAATTATAAATGGCTAATAACAGATGTTGAGGCCTACCCTTTGAATAATGAGTTATTTGATTTAATTAATGAAAAAGATTATATTATTTTATCAACAGATAAGTTAATCGATTATTTGAAAAAAGAAAATTTCCAATGGATATGGGCTGTTTTCTCCGCTATACCAGAAACTATTTCAGATGAAGAAATATTGACCTATAAACTTCCTAAAGCAAGAGATAATTATCATATTTATGAAGATGATCTTGCTATAATTCAACAGCCATTAGCTGAAATTGAAATAGTAGCAGAAGATTCTTCATCTATTTTTATTGTTACAGATAAAAAAGAAATATTAGAGAGATTTAAAAAATATATCCAAGTTGTAAACGAAATTATTAAATAGAAATAGAACATATAAATAAAAAATTTACTTAAATATAGATCCAAGTATAAAAATATTAAGAAAGGAAGGAATGTCTATGAAAAAACTAAAATATATAATTATTACAATATGTACATTACTCCTATTAACAGCTTGCCAACAAAGCAAAAAGGATCAAAAGTTAGCTGATATATTGGATTTTCAAGAAGATAAGATAAAAAATATTATAGTCGAGACAACTATGACCAAGAACAAGTCAGACCTAGTTCTAGAAAAGAAAGATTATAAAAAGTTTTTAGACAAGATTTCAGCCTATAATATTGTAGAAATAGAAAACGACAAGAAAAAAGGTTGGCAATATGCAATAAAAATAGAAGCTGACGAAGAGGTTCAATTTACAATAATGGACAATAAAATTTATCTAGATGATAAAATGTATATTTCAGACAACTTAGATAAAAATGATTTATTATATTTGTTTGAAAATAGATAAAAGAATTTGAAATTACCTGAGGAGTTAATTATGGAAATCATGGAAACAGAGCGTTTAATACTTAGAGTTCCTACTTTAAATGATTTTGATGAACTATATTCAGTTCACGCGAATCCCGAAACTAATATTTTTAATCCGGGATGGGAAAAACCAAGTAGAGAAAAATACATGAAGATTTTAAATGAAATTATTGAACATCATAAAAAGCATGGATTTGGATATTATTCTTTAGTGGATAAAGCTGATAACAAAGTTTTTGGTTTGTGCGGTTTAAGATTTACAACAATAAAAGATGAAAAGTATTTGAATCTTTATTATAGAATAGATCCATTTAAAACAAGAAAGGGTTTTGTAAAAGAAGCAGCTACTAAAATTATTAATACTATAACTAAACAATTAAATAATGAATATAAAGTAGTTGCATTAACTTTAGATAAAAATATTCCTTCAAGAAAAACGGCAGAATCATTAGGATTAAAATATAATAAAGATTTTGATAATTTAGATGGAGAAGGAAACGTATATTACTTTAATTAACAATAATAATATAAATATAAACACAAAATATATGGGTTCAATTTTCAATTTAAGATTGAGGATTGTACCCGTTTTTGTTATTAATTATTCGATAATCTTTTACGAAAATATCCATTTGTAATTGCTACAATATCACTGATAATAAAGCCCTCAACTTCTATGAATGATTGAGGATAGAACAACATGGGTATGTTAAATATTAATAATGTATAAATTAAAAAGAACTAAAGGAGAATAAAATGAAAAAGAAATTTGTATTGACATTACTGATAGGCACGCTATTTTTAACGGCATGTAGTAGTGATAATAAAGAAAAAGTTGAAAATTCAGATGTTGAAACAACTAACAAGCAAAAGGAAACAAACACAGCTAAGGAACAAACCAAAAATAAATCAAATCAAGCTCAAGGAACAGAAAATGAAAATGCAGTCTACAAAATAGGTGAAACTCTAGATATGGAAAGTTTTGAATGGGAAGTTCCTTATCAAATAACTGTAAAATCTGTTGATATCACAAGAGAATACAATGGAGAAGATATAACTGAATATGTTGCAAATGCTCGTGAAACGAATAATTTTTTTGTAGCGAAAACTATTATTAAAAATACAGGTGATGAAGCTATTATACCTGGAGAATATGTTAATCCAAAGTTAGGTGAAGATTTAGCGGGTAATGGAGAGCAATTCGTCTTTGAGTTATCAGAAGAAAAACTTTCTAAAGAACTTGCTCCAGGTGAAGAAGTAGAACTTGACTTTGTGTTTTTAAAAAATCTTGAACATCTTGAAGATCCAAATGGTAATTTCTTCTTACACTTTGAAGGATTTACAGGTAATCAAAAATCTTACGCTGTGCCTACAAAATAACTTAAGAGAAAAGAGTGCCTAAAATGGACTTCGCCATATATAAATTTCCCTACGGATTCCTAAAAATCGGATATCAGGGAGATACCTTGAAAATACTCCAAAGGACTCAAAATCCAATTGATAATGATAGAAAGACAGACTTTACAGACCTTGTATATAAAGAAATAATAGAATACCTGAATGGCGAGAGAATATCCTTTGATTTTCCTTATGAATTAGAAGGAACAGATTTTCAGAAAAAAGTCTGGAAGGAGCTTGCTCGCATACCTTATGGAGAAACACGCACCTATAAAGAAATAGCAAGTGCTATAGGAAATAAAAACGCAAGCCGTGCAGTAGGAATGGCTAACAACAAAAACCCCATTATGATAGTTGTACCTTGCCACAGAGTCATAGGTGGGAATGGGAAACTTGTTGGCTATGCTGGTGGTATAGATATGAAAAAAGACCTCTTAGATTTGGAGCAGAGGGTTAGAGAGAAAATAGAATAGAAATTAAAAAGCTTTTGAGTTTGAAAAACTGAAAGCTTTTTTTATCTAAATCTATTGTTCCGATAAAAAGATAACTTAATGATATAATAAAAGAGACTAAAAGCTAAAATATTAAGGCAGCGAGTAAACATGGCAGAAACACTATATCTAATGAGACATGAAGGAACTCTTTGCATAAAAGTAGTGTAAGCAAGATAAAAAAGACCCTATACTTGCAGTAGACCATTGGGTAGCAAATTACCTATTTTTCTCTAGCTTAGAGAACCCTAAAGAAATTAAATATTCAACAGCAAATTGTTCATAATTAAATTGAAATATGATAATGGAACATTCATCATTGAGGATACGATGATCCTTTGAATGATTAAATACGTAAATTTACTATATTATAAGGAGAAACCATGCAAAGACTCACCACCTTATATATCTTAAAAGTTCTAGAAAAATATGCTACAGGCAAAAAATTAAAGCGTAGCGAGATTTTAGATCACTTGAAAAAAGACTACGACATTGATATAACCAGAAAAACCTTATACAACCAAATCCTTGACCTTCAGACCCTTGAACTAATTGACGAAAATGAACAAGTTATAGGGGGGAGTGTTTTAAGTGATGAGGATAGGAGATATCTGATAGATGCAGCTATTTATGATAGCCAAATTCCTTTAGAAGCTTCAAAAAGAATTATAGATAAGCTTATGGCAGACTTAGGCCACGATGATAGAAAAAGGTATAAGCATCATATAAACTACGAAAAAGCCAACCATTCTAAAAATGAAGATACCTATAAGCATATAAAAATCATTGAAGAGGCCATTGATCAAGAAAAGAAGATAAAAATTAGAGTGTTCAAAATCAACAGATATAAAGAATATATCGAGCACTATGAAACGGTCTTAAGTCCCTATTTTATAACTATTTCGCGTGGCCATTATTATTTAATTTGTTCTGCTGATAGATCTGACCAATTTGAAAATCGTAGGATTGATAGGATTATGAATGTTGAAATCCTTGATGAGAAGGCTATACCTTATGAAGAGGCTATAGAAAATGGAAAGGGATTCAACCAAGGTGAATTTATAAGTAAAAAACTTTACATGATGACAGGTAAAAATGAGAGGATTGTCATTAGACTTAAGGAAGAATACCTGAAATATATAGTTGATGGAATAGGAATGAATTTTTCCTTGGTTACCAACAAGGAAAATCCAGAAGACATGGTAGACATCGCCTTCCATATGAGTGAAGAATCATTTCTCCATTTCGCTATACAATATGGGTATCTTTTAGAAGTGGTAAGTCCACAGACTTTAAGAGATAAACTTAAAGATTTTACAAAACATATGATAAAAAAATATATAGATTCTTAAGATGGGTAACTAAATACTCATCTCTTTTTATATACTCATAATGTAGAAAAGATGAGAATAAAAAATAAGGAGCTTTATATGAAGAAATACACATTTACATACGAAAATAAAAAACAAGAAATTGTAAAATATGGCCTATGTGACAAAGATTTTAACAAGATAACAGATGCTATTTATGAAGATGTAAAAGCTTCAAGTTTTGGTTTAACACCGGTAAAAAGAAATGACCTTTGGGGATTTGTTGATGAAAATGGTAAAGAAGTTATTGAATGTAAATATTATGATGTAAAAAACTTCGAAGAAAATGGAACCTGCATAGTTAAATTAAAAAGCAATAATAGCTCTCACGTGCTAATAAATAGGCAAGGCGAAGTTGTAATAGACACAAGTCCTGTAAAATCTATTATTGAAGACCACGTTGGTTACTTCAGAATTGAACCATTTAATGGCAAAGACACCACAATTGCACAAATAGCAAGGATGAAAGTTCTGGTAAACGATAAAGGTGAACTTATTTCCGAACAATATAGCGAGTTATATTATCTTGATGATTATGAAATGTATCTTGGTGTAAAAGATACTCCATTAACAGTAATTGATAAAAATGAAAAAGTAATGTTCAATCCAAAAAGATCTTATAGTGAGATCTATTATCCAGATAAAGAATATGGCAGAGTTCTAGTAACAAAAGACTTCAAATGCGGTTTTGTTGATTTTGAAGGAAATGAAGTTATACCTTTAACATATGATTCAGTACATGAATTTACTGACGGGCTTTCACTTGCTTGCATCGATGATAAATATGGATATATAGATGTAGATGGAAATGTGATAATTGAATTAAAATATACAGTAGCTGAACCATTCATGCATGGACTTGCACCGGTAAAGGAGGATGGAAACTATTACTATATAAATAAATCGGGACAAAAACAATTTGATCAAGAATATAAACTAGCTGGAAGATTTTATTCATCAGGCTATGCAAAAATAACAACCCTAGACGGTGAAAATGCCATAATAAATACAAAGGGGGAAATCCAATTTAAATATTCTGACCAAATGGAAATCGATGATTTTACATTCAAGGATATTACAACATATAGGTTTGATGACCATGTCGGCTTAATCGACAAGGATGGTAACAAATCACCTCATCCATATATAGATAGGATATATTTAAATAGGGACTCTGATGTAAATCTTTATGTAGGTAAATCTGGTAAGTACGGATATATACGTGACAATGGTGATATTGTAATGCCGGATATTTTTGATGATGCAACTGAGGCTGATGCTGATAATCATGCCTTTATTAAATCTTATGTACCTGAATTAGATGAAAGGGTATGTGCTTACATGAATATAGAAACCCTAGACTATAAAACTTTGAATGATAAGTTTAACTTTAATACCTTTGATAAAGATACTGGATACTCCGTTGTGAGAAACTACCGAGGACTTTATGAAATAATGGATGAAAACTTTGAAAAAGTAAGCGACAAGCTATACTCCTTCCTTTCATCATTCCATGATGGATACGCAATTGCAAGTCCTTACCCAGGTTACAATTTAATTGATAAAAACGGTAATGAAATAGATACAAATGAAGATGTTGAAATAGACTACTATAGTAAAAAAATTGTCTTTGAAAAAAAGAAATAATGTGAAATTTGAACACACCCGAGAGGGTGTGTTTTACTTTTATAGTTACAAGCTTATAAATAAGGTATTCAAGCTAACTTACAAAAGATATTCTAAAAAATGATATAATTATTTATATATTAAATATTTATAAGGAATAAATTATGAAAAGAAAAGACTGGCCTAGATGGTTAACAAATAAGAATATAGAAAAATACAACTATGCTAGCTTTGTTGGCTACCAAGAGGGATATTTTACTATTATACTTGAAGATTTTAACAACCAATATGATAAGAAAAAAATTAAAGTCATATGGGACAATATCTATTCCTATACAGTAGCAAATGAATCTTATCGTGAAGATATGTGGATAGAAGACAATAGAGACTACTGGCCCTTCTACAAGTTAGAAGATTCACCAGCTATTTCAAATTTTAAATCAATAAATACTATTTACCAAGATGGTCCAGTTTTTCACTATATCATTGTCGGTGAGGAAGTTGTAGAAGTTTTAACTGATAAAGATCCAGAAATTATAATAATTGATAATGAAAATAATGCTATAAAAGAATTTTCAGAAATTACCGGTGAATACGTGGATAAAATCAACGGTCAGACAAGATTTGGATTTAGTTTGAGTGAGAATGAAGATTTTTATGATATTCAAAATATCATGGAACATGATGGTTATTATAAAGGATCCGTCATAAAATTTTATGATTTTGAAAAAGCTGAAGTATCTACACCTTTTGAATTGGAGAAAAACATCCAATACGGTTCACCAATTTATATAGATTATAGCTATTATTTTTTACGAGCAGATTACAATAAAAAACTTGTGACTATTTATGAATATTATCCTCAAAAATATTTAAATCAAATAAAAGAATTTGAAATGGATAAATTAAATTTATATAATCTTGGGCTAGTAGGTGAAGAACTTCATTTGGTGAGCGATGATAACAAACTTGAAATCTACTACCCTTATAGGAAAACAATAGATTTAAATGGCAATGAAAGTCTTCTTTTTATAAAAGATAATAAACTTTATATTTTTGCTTGGATAGAAGAGGGCTGGGATGAAGAAAATTGGGGACCTGGTCCAGATTATGAATACTACCATAAATTTATGGTAAAGGATTTGGATGGAAAAACTATTTCAGAAAAAAGGGGAGACCTATTCCAACATATTGATGGGACTTGGTGGCTTTCTTAGGGAGAATAGTCAAAAGATAAGAAAAGTTTTTAAATGAATAAAGAAAAAGGAGTTTCAACAATGGATAAAAACAAATACGATTCCATATACGATATTATTTTATCTTCAAACAATATTGTTTTCTTTGGTGGGGCAGGTGTATCAACAGCAAGTGGAATTCCTGATTTCAGGTCAGCAACCGGCTTGTATAACAGAAAAAACGACACAGGATATAGTCCAGAATACATGCTAAGCCATGAGTTTTTAATAGATAATCCAGAAGGATTCAGTAAATACTATAAAGAAAATCTAATTTATGAAGATGCGAAACCAAGCGCTACCCATAAAGTCCTTGCAAGATTAGAAAAGATGGGCAAGCTAAAGGCTGTTGTTACTCAAAATATAGACAGTCTCCATCAGATGGCAGGAAGTAAAAATGTATTGGAAATCCATGGAAACTTAAGAGATTATTATTGTATGAATTGTGGGAAAAAATATAAGGCAGAGGATATCATTCCTACTAAGGGAGCCAATTATTGTGAATGTGGTGGCTATATTAGACCGGATGTCACCCTTTATGGTGAAGGCTTAAATCAAGATATTGTCAATCAAGCTGTTGTAGCAATTGCTAATGCTGATGTTTTGATAATAGGTGGAACATCCCTAGTTGTATATCCGGCAGCTAGCTTTATCAATTTCTATAGAGGGAATAAATGTATACTGATTAACAAAGAACAAGGCGGAAATGATGGCATAGCTGATTATCTAATCCATGATGATTTAGAGAAGTTTTTTAAAGGATTGGAAGAAAGGTTGGATAGATAAATTACTGGCCTTATATGTTGAAAATTCAAAGGAGCTAGGATGAAATACAAGGTATTATTTAGAATTGAAAAGTTAGAATTAGTAGATAAATTAAAAAATAAGATAAAAAATTTGAGAAATTACATGGATGAAGAAGGCCATGAGTATGCTATAGAGTTAGTATTTTCTGGAGATGTTGTGAAACATTTTGAAGGAGATTATTCTGACTTTATTCATCCGAAATTAGACGTAGCCTTATGTAACAATGCTCTTAATAATCACAATATGGATCCGATTAACGATAGAAATATAAGAACAGTTAAGGCCGGTATAGGTGAGATAATTGAGAGAAAAGCAGAGGGTTGGATAGAATTTACAATAGAATAATTTGAAAGCAACTTGATTTTTATCGAGTTGCTTCTTTTGATTAGAGGAAGGAAGAAGAATCACTTGTTTCCAAAACGGAAATAACTGTTAATGGTGGTAAAGACTATAATGCTACTTTATTTAAATGATGTGCAAAAAAATACTAAAAGCAAATCCGTCATCCCACACCTATGCTATAATTAATGGCAAGGAGACAATAATATGAACACTTATATAGAATTATTTATAACATTTTTTCAAATAGGCCTTTTCACCTTTGGTGGAGGCTATGCCATGTTACCCTTGCTTGAAAGGGAATTGGTTGATAAAAAAGGCTGGGTAAGCAAGGAAGAAATACTTGACTATTACGCTATAGGTCAAGCAACTCCAGGAATCATCGCCGTAAACACATCGACATTTTGTGGTGCAAAAAAAGCTGGTAATCTTGGTGGAATCATTGCGTCCTTAGGATTTATAAGTCCATCTATAATCATCATTACATTAATAGCAAACTTTTTAAAAGCATTTTCTCATATAAGCTACATACAAAATGCTTTCGCAGGTATAAGGGTTGCAGTATGCGCTTTAGTTTTAAATACTGTAATCAATCTAGTAAAGAAAAATGCAGATACAGGGATTAAATTTATTGTTTTCGCTTTGACTTTTATAGCTATAGCATCCTTAAATATTACTCCAGTGATAGTTGTGATATCCGTAGGAATATTTGGAATATTATTTGGAAGAAGGTAGATTATGTTAATACTAATGTGGGAATTTTTTAAGACAGGTCTTTTCTCAGTTGGAGGAGGCCTTGCGACAATACCATTTTTACAAGAAATGGCTCAAAAATATGACTGGTTTACAACAGAAGAGCTTTTGGACATGATAGCAGTTTCAGAATCCACACCTGGAGCAATTGGTATAAACTGCGCAAGCTATGCTGGCTACAAGGCTTATGGGTTTCCCGGTGCTATACTGGCAAGCCTTGCTTTGATCACCCCTGCAATCATTATAGTTCTCATTATTTCCAAAATAATATCTAAATTCAAAGAAAATAAGACAATAGGGGATATGTTTGAAATGCTAAGACCAGCAACAGCAGGTTTGATTTTTGGAGCTATGTTTTCAGTTGTGGTCTTGACCTTATTTAATGTTGAAGCATACAAACAAACAGGAAATTTCATAGATGTATTCAAATATGTTGAAATTGCAATTTTTGCTGCCTTTCTATTTATTTTAAGAAAATATAAAAAGATTCATCCTGTAGCTATAATAGCTTGTGGTGCTGCTTTGGGGATTATTTTTAAGTTGTAATATATTTGATAACTAAATAAGCATTAAGTATAAGTTAAGAAGAAGATTATTTTAATTTTATGATATGAGGTATTTTATATGAAAATAGCTTTAGCAGCCGTAGGTTTCATAACTAACGATATAGAATATAATTTAGGAAAAATAAAAGGTATAGTAAAAAAATATCATAAAGAAGTAGATTTAATCTTGTTTGGAGAAAGTTTTCTTCAAGGATTTGATTGCTTGACTTGGGAATATTCAAAAGATATAGAAATAGCTTTACATATAGATTCATATTCTATAAAAGAAATTAAAGATTTAGCTAGAGAATATCAAGTAGCTATTTCCTTTGGATATATAGAGAAAAGTGGTTATGAAATATACAGTAGTCAGCTAACAATAGATAAAGATGCACAAATTTTAGATAATTTTAGACGAGTATCTGCAGGATGGAAAGAACCAATTGCAGATTTCCACTATTGCGAAGGTGAAGTTTTTAGAAAATTTAATTATTTAAACAAATCTATTTCAGTAGCCTTGTGTGGTGATTTATGGTATGAAGAAAATTGTATTCAAATGAAGACATTAAATACTGACATAGTTTTGTGGCCTGTGTATACAGACTTTAACTTCCAAGAATGGAATGATGTTATAAAATATGAATATGCAGAACAAGCTGAAAAATGCGGAAAGAATCTTCTTTACGTTAATTCACATTGCTTGGATAAAGAAAGTCACAATATTGCAAGAGGTGGTGCTGCTTTATTTATTAATGGAAAAATCGAAAGTGAGATTTCTGCCGGAGAAGAGGATGTTCTTATTGTTGAGGTGTAA
>NZ_CAMPYN010000027.1 GCF_946998255.1 uncultured Helcococcus sp.
CTACAGCTATTGAAAAAGCTCAAGGCAGGGTAGAATCAAACAACTTTGCCATGAGAAAAAGAGTTTTAGAATACGATAACGTAATGAACAAGCAAAGAGAAGTTATCTATGGTGAAAGAAACCAAGTGTTGAATGGTGATAATATTCATGAAAACATCATGAATATGCTTGAAGGATTTATATTTGATACCGTGGACTCTTTTGCAAACCCATCTGCACCAAGAGACCAATGGGAAATTGAAGCCTTACAAACATACCTTTCTTCAATTTGTATACCAAATGAATATTGGCACGATATTGAATTAACTAGTCAGGACAAATTAAAAGTTGACTTATTAAACATCGCTAAAGATATTTATGCTTCAAGAGAAGAAAATATTGGTTCTGACCAAATGAGAGAATTAGAAAGAATAATTCTTCTAAAGGTTGTAGATAGCAAGTGGGTAGACCACATAGATGCAATGGATCAAATGAAACAATCCATAGGAGCTAGGGCCTTAGGTAATGAAGACCCTGTAAGAGCCTATGCAAATGAAGGTTATGACATGTTTAATGAGTTAAATTCTTCTATAAGAGAAGATACCATTAAATACCTATTCCATGTAGAACCAACAAGTAATGTTCAAAGAGAAAAAGTAGTTAAGGAAAATGAAGCTAAACTACAAGGTGGAGAAGACCAAGACCAACCAGTGCAAAGAGTGGTTGATAGAAAAATCGGAAGAAATGACCCATGTCCATGTGGATCAGGTAAAAAATATAAAAATTGCCATGGAAGATAATGAAAAATAGGAGTAGAAATGAAAAAGAAAACTAGAAATAGGATATTAACCTTCATTCAAATAGTACTTTTAATTTTTATCGCTTACAATGTATATCAAATTGGTAGCTATTACTACAGTAGGTATAAAGCTCAACAAAATTACGACCAAACCTCTAAAATATTTGAGCAAGTAGTCAATAAGGATAAGGATAATAAATTAGATTCAGAAGAATTGAAGGCTTTAAGGGATAGAAATTCTAAGCAATTAATAGAAGACTTGAAAAAGAAGAATGCTGATATAGAAGCATACATTCGTATAAACGACACAAGAATAGACTATCCAATAGTTTATAAAGACAACGATTATTATTTAAGAAGAGACATTAATGGAAAGTATTCAATTCCTGGTACTGTTTTTATAGAAGAAACAAACAAGAAAGATTTCTCAGACAGAAACACAACAGTATATGGTCACAATATGTCAATTGCTTCACCAAACCTAGCGCCAATGTTCACCGACTTAGAAAAGTACGGTAAAGAAGATTTTGTTAAATCAGGAAAAGCAAGAACTATAGAAATATATACACCAAATGGTGTTTTAGAGTATGAAGTGGTATCAGCTTACTATATTGATGCCTACTATGATTACAGAAGCTTCGACATGTCAGATGAAGCGTGGGTACAATATGCTAACAAACTAGTTAACAAATCAAAACTTGATTTCGGTTTTGACAGAGAAGTAGGCCCAGAAGATAAAATGTTGACCCTATCAACATGTGACAACGTTGATGATATTGGAAGATTTGTAGTTCATGCAATATTGAAAAAATAATAAATTAGCTTATTCAAGCTATTAGGCAATTTGAAACTGGCCCCAAAAAGTTGGACATAACACCAACTTGGCGGAGGTCAGTTTTTACATTATATATTAATAAATGCAAGATAGTGTGAAAATTTTTTATTTAGAGTACTTGTTGGAAGATGTAATCATGACAGGTTTGGAGAGTTGTGAGATAAAATGAAAAGCTGGTGCTTGGAATCATGACAGGGGGAGGAAATGGCGGAATAGACATGAAAAGCTGAGGGTTGGAATCATGACAGGGAGAGGAAGAGGCGGAATAAACATGAAAAGTTGTGAGTTGGAATCATGACAGGGGGAGGAAGAGGCGGAATAGACATGAAAAACTGTGAGTTGGAATCATGACAGGAAGAGGAAGAAGCGGAATAGACATGAAAAGCTGAGGGTTGGAATCATGACAGGGGGAGGAAGAGGCGGAATAGACATGACATCATGCTGGTTTCCGCAAAACCGCCAAAACCTACATGACCGCCTAGAGCCAAATATCATGATGGAATCCATAAAAACACCAAAACCCACATGACATTCATACCAAATAAGTCATACAGGTTTCCGCGAAACCGCTAAAACCTACACGACATTCATACCAACGAAGTCATGCTGGTTTCCACAAAAATCCCAAAACCCTCATCACATTCAGGTCTAAGTAAAAATGTATAAATCAACCCCCAAACCCTACATGACCAAGCATTTTTAAAAAGCTAACATGTAGTCCCAAACTAAGCCTATAAACATAAGTTTTACAAACAAAACATTTTATTGGATAATAAGTCGCTAAATTGCTATAATTAAGGGTAGATTATAATATATTAAAGATGGGAGTGATTGCTATAGAAAGTTTTGAAATATTAAAAGAAATAGAAGAGCTTCAAGATACACTGGAAAAATTAGGGAGGTCTCTTTGACATTCCTAAATTAGAAAAGGACCTATTAAGGCTTGAAAAGGAGAGCATGCAGGAAGGTTTCTGGGATGATAGTGAGAAGGCTCAAAAAATAATGATTGAAATCAATGATACAAGAGATACTATAGAAGACTATAGGCAAATGGAAGGTTCTTTGTCGTCTATAACTGAAATCATGGATCTTTTGAGTGTGGAAGAATTCATCGATATGAAAGATGATATCACTAGTGACCTTAATTCAGTTAAAAATAAAATAAGTAAGCTGAATACAAAAACTTTATTATCTGGACCTTATGATAAAAATAATGCAATATTTTCTATCAACGCTGGATCTGGAGGTTTAGAGGCTACGGATTGGGCTCAAATGCTGATGAGAATGTATACAAGATACTTTGAATCAAAATCATACAAGTATACAATTACCGAACTTCACAATGAAGATGCAGGAGGAATAAAATCCGTGACCATGATGGTTTCAGGGTCTTACGTATATGGTCATTTGAAATCAGAAAAGGGCGTTCACAGGCTAGTTAGGATATCTCCTTTTGATTCCAATGCTAGAAGGCATACATCATTCGCATCGGTTGATGTTTATCCAGAACTAGATGATGATACATATATTGAAATAGAAGATAAAGATTTGAAGATAGATACCTACAGGGCATCGGGGGCTGGTGGTCAACACGTAAATACTACTGACTCAGCAGTTAGGATAACTCACATTCCTACAGGGGTTACCGTATCTAGTCAAAATGAAAGATCTCAAATCCAAAATAGGGCCCAAGCTATGAATATGCTTAAGGCTAAGCTTGTTCAAATCAAAGAAGAAGAGCACAAGGAGAAGATTGAGGATATTCAGGGGAAATATTCACAAATCACTTGGGGATCTCAAATCAGGTCTTATGTATTCCAACCCTATACCCTAGTCAAGGACCACCGTACAAATTACGAAGTAGGTACAGTAGACAAGGTCATGGATGGTGACTTAGACCAGTTTATAAATAGTTATTTAAATATGAAAGAAGTAGAGAAGGACTAATGGATATAATAAAAAAAATAGCTGAAGAATTAAATATTAAGGAAAGTCAGGTTGAAAAAACCATAGCTTTAATAGATGAAGGCAACACCATACCTTTTATAGCAAGGTATAGGAAAGAGGTTACTGGTAATTTAACTGACGAAGTATTAAGAGACTTGGAAGATAAGTTATCTTACTTGAGAAATCTTGAAAGCAGAAAAGAAGAGGTTATTTCTTCTATTGAAAACCAAGACAAGATGACAGATGCTTTAATGAAAGAAATACAAGCAGCAGAAACTCTTAAAGATGTTGAGGATATTTACAGACCTTACAAGCAAAAGAGACAGACAAGAGCAACAAAGGCCAAGGAAAAAGGTCTAGAACCTTTATCAAACTTTATTTTAACTTGGAAGGAAGGAAGCTCAAGTATACCAGAAGAGGCTGAAAAGTACCTAACAGATGAGGTTGAAACTGTAGAGGATGCTATAAATGGAGCCAAGGATATTTTAGCTGAATTAGTGTCAGATGCAACTGTTTTTAGAAATATACTTAGGTCTGACGCTGAAAGAAGGGGAACTATAAGTTCTAAATTAGCAAAAATAGATGAAGAGAATAAGGAAGAAATGGAAGAGGCTAATACCTTTGTCCAATATTTCGACTTTGAAGAAAAAATTTCCAAAATTCCTTCTCACAGGGTTTTAGCTATAAATAGGGGAGAAAAACTAGGCTATTTAAAGGTGAATGTAAACTTAACAGATGAAGCTAACATTGCCTTTATCACTAGAAGTATTCAAAAAGATAAGGCAGCAGAAAATTATAAATATATATTTGAAGCTGTAGAAGACGGATACAAGCGTTTATTGTTCCCATCTGTAGAAAATGAAATCAGAGCTGAGCTTACAGAAAAGGCAGACCAACAAGCTATAGAAGTTTTTGCAAAAAACCTAAAGCCTTATCTAATGCAAGCTCCAATAAAAGAAACAGTAGTAATGGGTATCGACCCTGCTTATAGGACAGGATGTAAATTAGTAATTGTTTCAGAATTGGGTGACTTATTATTCGATACAATTATATATCCAGTTCCTCCAAAAGAAGATGTTGAAGGCTCAATAAAAACAATGTTAGACCTTATAGATAAATATAAGGTTTCACTTATTGCTATAGGTAATGGTACAGCTTCAAGAGAAACAGAAGCGGTTGTAGCTAAGATGTTAAATGAAAATAGCTTTGATAGAGAAGTGTTTTATACAATTGTAAATGAATCAGGAGCTTCAGTTTATTCAGCATCAAAAATTGCTAAAGAAGAATTCCCAGACAAGGATGTTACTGTAAGAGGAGCTGTCTCCATAGCTAGACGTATCCAAGATCCTTTAGCTGAATTGGTTAAAATAGATCCTAAACACATCGGTGTTGGCCAATACCAACATGATGTTAACCAAAAAGCCTTGGAAGAAACTTTAGGAAATGTAGTTGAGGACTCTGTAAACTTAGTTGGTGTAAACTTAAATACAGCATCAGTCTCCTTGTTGTCTTATGTTTCTGGTTTATCTTCAAAGGTGTCTAAAAATATCTTAGACTACAGGGCTGAAAATGGAAGATTTGCAAATCGACAAGAATTAAAGAAGGTAAAAGGTTTAGGACCGAAAACATTTGAACAAGCAGCAGGTTTCTTAAGAATAGCTGATGGTGATAATCCGTTAGATAACACAGGTGTTCACCCTGAATCCTATGAAATAGCAAGCAAATTAAAAGATATAGATCTTGATAAGATTAATGTAAAAGAATTATCTGAAGAATTGGAAGTTGGGGAACCTACCTTAAAGGACATCATCCAAGAATTGAAAAAACCGGGGAGAGACCCGAGAGAAGATATGCCAAAGGCAATTTTAAGGTCAGACGTCTTATCCATAGATGATTTACAAGTAGGAATGAAACTTAAAGGAACTGTAAGAAACGTAGTAGACTTTGGCGCCTTTATTGATATAGGTATAAAAAATGATGGCTTGGTGCATATTTCTGAGATTTCTGACAAGTATATCAAACATCCTTCAGAAGTATTACAAGTATCAGATATAGTAGATGTTGAAATTATAAAAATTGATAAAAATAGAGGGCAGGTTGGCCTAAGTATGAAAGGAATTAAGCAATAATGAGAATGAATAAATTTTATATGCCAACTCTAAAAGAAGATCCACAAGATGCGGAAATAGCATCACATAGACTTCTTTTAAGGGCTGGTATGATAAGAAAATCAGCTTCAGGTATTTATTCCTACCTACCATTAGGATATAGGGTAATAAGAAAGATTGAAGACCTAGTTAGGGAAGGAATGGACAAGTTTGATGGACAAGAAGTTTTGATGTCCGCCTTACAACCGCAAGAAATCTGGGTTGAATCTGGCAGATGGGACAAATTTGGTGAAGAAATGTTTAGGTTAAAAGACAGAAATGATAGAGATTTTTGCCTTGGACCTACAGCAGAAGAGTATTTCACAACCCTTGTAAGGGATGAATTAAAATCATACAAGCAACTACCATTAAATATTTATCAAATACAAACCAAATATAGGGATGAAAAAAGACCAAGATTTGGTATAAATAGGGCTAGAGAATTTACCATGAAAGATGCCTATAGCTTTGATAAGGACCAAGCGGGCTTGGAAGCGTCCTACCAAAACATGTGGGAGGCTTATGAATACATTTTTGATAGAATGGGAATTGACTACAGAGTTGTAGAAGGTGATTCAGGTCTAATGGGTACAGGAGTTTCCCATGAATTTATTGCTATGGCCGAAACTGGTGAAGGTATCATTGTTTATTCTGATGAATCTGACTATGCAGCAACAGATGAAAAAGCAGCAGTTACTTACAAAATAACTGATAAAGAAGAAGTAAAGGAAATGGAAGAAATCTCTACACCAAATGTAAAGACCATGGAAGAGTTAGAAAACTTCACATCCATTCCTAGAGAAAAAATGGCAAAAGCCATAGCTCTAAAGGCTGAAGACCAATACTTTATTGTTTTAATTCCTGGAAATAGAGAATTAAATATGAATAAGTTTTTAAACCATGTAGGTATTTCAGAAAATGAAATTGAAATGATGAGTGACCAGGATATAAAAGACATAACTGGTGGACCAGCTGGTTTTACTGGACCTATCGGTCTTAGTGATAAGGTAAAACTGCTAATAGATTCAAGAATAAGTCAAATGACAAACTTTGTGGTTGGAGCAAACAAGGCAGATGCTCACTATATAAATGTAAATTATGGAAGAGATTTTGAAGCAGAAGTTGTAGAAGATTTATTAGTGATAGAAGAATCTGACTTAGGTCCAAATGGTGAAAAATTAGAATTTGCCAGAGGTATAGAAGTAGGAAACATCTTCCAATTAGGTGAAAAATATTCTAAACCATTGCACGCAACATTCTTAGATGAGAATGGTAAGGAAAATTACTTTGTAATGGGTTCTTATGGTATAGGTATCACAAGGTCTGTAACCGCTATTGTGGAACAAAACCACGACGAAGATGGTATTATATGGCCAGAAAACCTAGCTCCTTACAGGGTGATTATTACAATCGTAAAGAATAATGACCAAGACCAAGTTGATTTGGCTGAAAAGATTTATCAAGAATTAACAGATAGGGGTGTTGAAGTTCTGCTTGATGATAGGAATGAAAGACCTGGGGTTAAATTTAAAGATAGAGATTTGATTGGTATTCCTCATAGGATTACAGTAGGCAGGGATGCTAGCCAAGGTATTGTAGAATACTCTACAAGAAAAGAAAAAGAAAATAAAAATATGGACTATAAAGAAGTATTAGAACTTCTATAGACCCTATCTAAAAGCACTTCATCTATATAGAAAGATGGAGTGTTTTGTGTTTTATAAGTTAAAATAGTTTGTAGCATTAATGTTACAAAAATGACTTATATACATTATTTGTATTTTTATACAGTTATCACAAAAGTATAACTCATAAGTATTTACAAAATTAATTTATTTAAAACGCTAAAAGACTTGAGTTTAGAAGATGTCTTTATAAAATCATCTAAATCTAATTATGAATATTTAAAATGATGATGAAAAAAATCAAAAATATTTTCATAAAATAATATATTTTTTTTGACAGACAAAAAAAATTTTACTATACTAATTAACAATATAGAAAATTTAGGATTTCTATAAAATACTTAGGAGGATATTATGAGTAGAACAAAAAGAACTCTTTCATTATTATTAGCTCTAGTAATGGTATTTCTAGTAGCTTGTTCCCCAAGTGGTAGCGGAAGCTCAACAGGGGAAAATGTAGAGTATCAAGACGAGCTAACAATGGCAGGTAATAACGCATTAGCATCAATGGACTACGTTATTACAAACAAAAACCCAGACCACGCATACAATGCTAACTTTGTAGATGGTTTGATGGAAAATGATAGGGTGGGTAAATTAGTGCCAGCTCTAGCAGAATCTGTAGAGGTTAGTGAAGACAAAACAGAATATACTTTCAAACTAAAACAAGGTGTTAAATGGGTAACATCTAACCAAGAAGAATATGAAGATGTTAAAGCTCAAGACTTTGTTACAGGTTTAAGACACGCTGCAGAATTTAAATCAGGTGTAAATGAACTTGTTACAGGTGTTATAAAAGGTTATACAGAATATTTAAACTCAGACTTTTCTGATGCAGCATGGGAAAATGTTGGTATAAAAGCTGTAGACGACCAAACATTAGTTTATACATTAGAAAAACCTACACCATACTTCTTAGACTTTACAACATACAATATCTTATTACCTATCAACCAAAAATTCTTAGAAGGTAAAGGTACAGGATGTAAATTAGGTTCACCAAACCCAGAAACATGTAGCTTCGGTTCAACAGCACCAGACTCAATCTTATACAACGGTGCTTATGTATTAGAATCATTTGACTCAAAATCATCAATCGTTATTATTAAAAACGAACAATATTGGGATGTAGACAATGTATTCATCAAGAAGATTACAGAAATCTACGACAATGGTGAAGATCCATACTCAATTAAGACCGGTTTCGAAAATGGAACATACCCATCAATGGGTCTAAGAGCAAACTGGAAAGACTATAGTCAAGTTAAAGAACAATATAAAGAATATGTAAGAGAATCACAACCAAACGCTTCAGTATTTGGTGTATTAATGAACTTCAACAGACAATCATTTAACTTAACAGAATATGCTCAAGATGAAGCTAAGAGAGAAAACACAAAGAATGCTATCCAAAACTTAAACTTTAGAAAAGCATTTCAAGCTGCATTTGATAGAACAGCTTACTTAGCTGTAAATACAGCTGAAGAAGTAGCTAAGGGAACATTAAGAAACGTAAACAACTTCCCAGAAGCAGCTACAACAAAAGATGGTAAACCATACTACGACTTAGTAGAAAATGCATACAAAGAATTAACAGGTGAAGAAGTAGTACTAGATGACGCACAAGATCCATGGTTAAACAAGGATAAAGCACTAGAATTTTTAGCAGCAGCTGAAAAAGAAGGTATCGAATTCCCAGTACACTTAGACTACCTAGTATTAGAAACAAATGATGCTTTAGTAAAACAAGCTAACTCATTAAAACAATCAGTAGAAGCAAATACAGATGGAAAGATTATTGTAGAATTAGTAATGGCTCCAGAATCAACAATTTATAACATAGCCTTCTATAGCGAAGATCCTAAAGCTGTTGACTATGATATTTCAACATTCTCAGGTTGGGGTCCAGACTACAACGATCCACAAACATTTGCACAAACATTCTCTACAACAGAAGGTTCATACATGGTAAACATCGGTTTAGGTAATGATCCTGAAAATGTAGAATTGAAAGAAAAATTAGGATTTACCCAATACGAAAAACTTTACCAAGAAGCTAAGGCTGAAGTAGATGATTTAGACAAGAGATATGAATTATTTGCTAAGGCAGATGCTTGGTTAATAGAAAATAAACTATACTTACCAGGTCAAATGGCTTCAAGAGGTGAAATCGTATCTAAGCTTGAACCATTACAAGGACCATACTCACAAGTTGGTTTAGCTACAAACAAATATAAGGGAAGAAAATTAAGAACTGAACTTGTAACAGCTGAAGAATACGTACAAATCAGAGAAGCTTGGGAAAAAGAAAGAGAAAAAGAATTCTCAGAATAAAATAGTTAGATTTTAAGAGGTTGAATGCCTATTCAACCTCTTAACTATTTTTAGATATTGTCTTAATAAAAAATCTAACAATTATTTTGCTGGATTTTTTATTTGGACAATATTTTAATTTGAATAAGAGCTGTATTTATTATATAATTACACTTATAATTTATATTATTTAGAAGATAGGAGAAAGAGATGAACAGGTATTTAATACTAAGATTCCTAAAGGCGATACTATCAATATTTATAGTAATGGCCATTGTTATCGTGATGGTATTTACTCTGATGCCAGAAGATAACTTATTTAAAGATGATAAGACCTTTTCTAAATTAAGAGGAAATGAGAAGATAACCTACAGGTTGTCGACCCTTGAAAGTTTGGGATATCTAGAATACGTAAATATAGGACAAATGTGTGCTAGAGCAGAGGATAAGTCCGGTCAATGTACAGTAAATGATTCACCAGAACAAAATTCTGTATTAAAAGAATTTGAAGATAAGGGCTTTGTAATTGGACGTTTCCAAGATGAGGGAGTTTTGAAAAACACACCTTATGGATACAGAAAATATGGAGCATTTGAATTATTGAAAAAATATTTTACAAGACTTATACATTTTGATACTCCAAATCGTATCCAAAATGCAAATGATCCAAAATTAGAAACTGATAGAGGCTACCATTTTGGAACTGACCACAACGGTATACCAGCCTTAACTTGTTATGGGTGTGAAAATAAATATCAAATATACTTTAATGGTAAATTCCCATTTATTCATCAAAACTTCTTAAGTTTTGAATTTGGTAGATCATTCCCAACAAATCCAGGAACATCAACAACAGAAGTTATTTCTGAACCACAAGGATCACAAAAAAGAAGAGAAGTAACCTTCCCAACAGGATATAAAACTACATCTGCTGAAGATTTACATTCATTACAATACAAACATTCAATAGACCACTTAGATGAGCAAAAATATGAAGACCATTATGCATCTGCAAAAATCTTAAAAGATGCACCTTCTATGATAGGAATGTCTTATATATTTGGTATCATTGCCTTAGTTTTATCTTATCTATTGGCATTACCATGGGGTATTGCAATGGCAAGAAATAAAGGTAAAATGGTTGATAAGTTAGGTATAGCATACATTAACTTATTAATAGCTGTGCCATCATTAGCTTTAATATTCGTATTAAAATATATAGGTTCAATGTTTGGGTTCCCAGATAAGTTCCCACAATTAGGACCACACAATATTAGATCTTATATAATGCCTATAGTAGTTATGGTTATTATAGGTATGCCAGGAATCATGACCTGGATAAGAAGATATATGATAGACCAACAATCAGCAGACTATGTAAAATTTGCTAGAGCAAAAGGTTTATCAAGAAATGAAATTTCAAAGAACCATATATTGAAAAATGCGGTTATTCCTATAGTTAACGGTATTCCATCATCAATAGTTTTACAAATTGTTGGTGCTATTTATACCGAAACTATATTTGCTATACCGGGTATGGGTAAAATGTTGCCAGATGCTATGAAAGCAGGTAATAACAACATGATTATTACTTTAACATTTATCTTTACATCCTTAGCTATATTTGCTCAGTTTGCTGGAGATATATTGATGACTTGGGTAGACCCAAGAATTTCATTAGATAATGGGAAAGGAGAAGTCTAATGTCACAAGAAAAAAACAAAGAACTGGTGTTGACAGATGACATGTTTGAATTTGTTGACATAGATGATAGAGTTTCCGAAAGGATTGCTGCACCAGAATATTCATATTGGGGTTCAGTATTTAAGAAATTCTTTTCCTCAAAGTTTGCTGTATTTATGTTAATCATACTTATAACAGTATTAGCATTCTCATTTATACAACCATTAATATCAGGTTATGACCATTCACAGCAGCAGAACATTAATGACCCTAGTGCTAAATTTTTAAAACCTAGTTTACAACACCCATTTGGTACTGATGACGTAGGTAGAGATGTGTTTAATATGGTATGGGCAGGTGCTCGTACTTCATTGACTATATCATTTACAGTTACAATCATTACCATGACAATTGGTATCATCGTAGGTATGATATGGGGATTCAATAAGAATTTAGACTTTTATTTACTAGATATATACAATGTTGTATCGAACATTCCTTATACTTTGATAGTTATGATTCTTTCATATGTTTTAGGGGCAGGTATTCCACAGTTGATATTCTCATTATCAGCAACATCATGGATTGGTATGGCTTACTTTATAAGAGTTCAAGTTATGATAATCCGTGATAGGGAATACAACATGGCTTCAAGAGTACTTGGTTCAAGTACATGGAAGATTATTACACACAATATCTTACCTTACCTAATATCAGTTGTTGTTACATCAGCTGCATCAAGATTGCCTGGTTATGTTTCAACAGAGGTATTCTTAGGATTTATAGGTTTAGGTTTAACTGTGAACCAAGCTTCATTAGGTAGGACTATACAACTACACTCACAATACATGCAATCAGCTCCATACCTATTCTTTATACCGGTAGCAGTTTTAGCTGTAATCACAGTTTCCTTCTACCTAGTAGGACAAACACTAGCTGATGCATCAGACCCAAGAAATCACGGAATATAGGAGGTAATTATGGAAAATAACAATACAATATTATCTGTAAAAGACCTTCAAGTTGAATTTACAGTTCGTGACAGAAAATTAAAAGCTATAAGAAATATTTCTATGGACTTAAGAGAAGGAAGGGTTTTAGCCTTAGTAGGTGAATCTGGTTCTGGTAAGTCTGTATTTACAAAAACCTTTACAGGTATGTTAGATGATAATGGTGAAATCACAAATGGTGAGATAATTTTTGAAGGCCAAGATTTAACTAAGTTTAAGACTGACAAAGATTGGTTAGGTGTAAGAGGAAAGAAAATTGCTACAGTTTTCCAAGATCCTATGACATCACTAAACCCTGTAAGAACAATTGGTTACCAAATTTCAGAAGTTATAATTAAACACCAAGAAAAATCAAAAGCAGAAGCTAAAAAGATAGCTATAGAATTGATGAAGAGAGTTGGTATACCAAATCCAGAAAAAAGATATGATGAATATCCTCACATGTACTCTGGTGGTATGAGACAAAGAATAGTTATAGCTATAGCCTTAGCATGTAGACCAAGGATTTTAATTTGTGATGAGCCTACAACAGCTCTAGACGTTACAATCCAAGCTCAAATTATCCAATTGATCAAAGACTTATCAGTTGAGTATGGTTTTACAACTATATATATTACTCACGACTTAGGTGTTGTAGCCAAGGTTGCTGATGATGTTGCGGTTATGTATGCTGGTCAAATAGTAGAATATGGCACATCAGAAGAAATATTCTACGATCCAAGACACCCATACACATGGGGATTACTATCATCCTTACCTCAATTAGAAGAGGAAGATGGTGAATTACATGCTATAAAGGGTACACCACCTTCATTATTTGAAGAAATCAAGGGTGATGCCTTTGCTTTAAGATCTGACTATGCCATGAAAATAGACTTTGAATTAGAACCACCAATGTTTAAGGTATCAGATACACATTATGCAAAAACTTGGTTGTTACATGAAAATGCGCCAAAAGTAGAAAAACCTGCAATTTTAAATAATTTACATGAAAAAATGCAAAGAATAACATCAAAAGGAGGTACTTATGGATCAACAAAATAATAGAGAAGTACTGGTTGATGTTAAAGACTTAGAGATTACATTTAAGAACGGAAAGAAAAAGTTTGTAGCTGTACAAGGTGTAAATTTTCAAATTTTCAAAGGTGAGACTTTTTCTTTAGTAGGTGAATCTGGTTCTGGTAAAACAACTATTGCCAGAGCAATAGTAAGATTAAACCAAACAAGTAAGGGTGACATCTTCTTTAAGGGTAAAAAAATCAATGGTAAATTGCCTAAAAAAGAAGCTCGTGAATTAAAGAAAGATATTCAAATGATCTTCCAAGATCCAGCTGCTTCATTAAACGAAAGAGCGACAATTGATTATATTATCGGAGAAGGAATTGACAACTTTAAGATGTACAATTCTCAAGAAGAAAGAAGTCAAATAATTGATAATGCTATTGATGCTGTAGGTTTATTACCAGAACACAAGTCAAGATACCCACATGAGTTCTCAGGTGGACAAAGGCAAAGGGTTGGTATAGCAAGATCAATAGTTATGCACCCAGACTTGATCATTGCCGATGAGCCAACATCAGCACTTGACGTGTCTATCCGTGCTCAAGTTCTTAACTTGTTAAATAAATTCAAAAAAGAAGATAATATTACCTATTTATTTATAGCTCACGACTTATCAGTAGTTAGATATTTCTCTGATAGAATTGGAGTTATTACAGAAGGTAGGATTGTAGAAATTGCTGAAACTGAAGAATTATTCAGAAATCCACTACACCCATATACAAAATCATTATTAAATTCTGTACCAATTCCAGACCCTATTATTGAGAAAAACAAGGTGGTTGATCCAACAAATTCAACCTACCATGCAGAATACACAGACCAACACATACTTAGAGAAGTTGCTCCAGGCCACTTGGTAATGTGTACTGAAGAAGAGCTAGAATCATACAGAAATGAAATTAAATAAGCCTTATAAGAACTTTTAAGATTAATTCTTAAAGGTTCTTTTTTTATGGGCTACAACAATATAATCCACAGTTATACAGTAGAACCAGTTATAATATTTTTTTAACAAAAGATATGTTTAAAGTGGTATAATTTGGGTAAACATATGTATGTACGAAAAGCTAGGATAGATTTATTAGTTAACTATAGATTGTCTATTCTTAGATTATAATAATAAAAAAGGAGAATACATGAGAATTGGTATACCAAAAGAAATAAAAAATAGAGAAAATAGAGTTGCGATTACACCAGCTGGTGTTCATGCCTTAGTTAGTGACGGACATGAAGTTATCATAGAAAAAAATGCTGGATTAGGTTCTGCAATTACAGATGAAGCATATATTGAAGAAGGTGCTAAAATCGTAGATACAGCTGAAGAAGCTTGGGATGTAGATATGATTATTAAGGTTAAGGAACCTGTAGAATCAGAATATAAATATTTCAAAGAAGGACTTATTATATTTGCTTACTTCCATATGGCAGCAGTTCCAGAATTAGCTCAAGCTCTATTGGATAAAAAAGTTACAGCTATAGCTTATGAAACTGTAGGTACAGGTAATGATAGACCATTATTAAAACCAATGTCACAAGTAGCAGGTAAAATGGCTACCATCATAGGTGCAGAATTTTTACAAAGTCAAAATGGTGGTTCAGGAGTCTTAGTTGGTGGTGTACCAGGTGTTGAAAAAGGTAAAGTTACTATCCTAGGTGGTGGTAATGTTGGTATCAACGCTATAAAAATGGCTGTTGGTTTAGGTGCAAGAGTAACAGTTTTAGACCTATCATTAGAAAAAATGGCTGAATTAGAAAATATTTTTGGAAATACCATAGATACAAAAGCATCAAATCCTAAAAATATCCATGACGCTGTAATAGATTCTGATCTAGTTGTAGGTGCTGTTTTAGTAGGCGGTGGTAGAAAAGCTCCAACCCTAGTTAGAGAAGAGACCGTAAAACAAATGAGACCTGGATCTGTAATAGTTGACGTAGCAGTAGACCAAGGTGGTATCTTTGAAACAATAGACCATAGTACAAGTCATGATGACCCAATCTATGTAAAACATGGGGTAATTCACTATGCGGTTGATAATATTCCTGGTGCTGTAGCACAAACATCAACTTATGCACTTACAAATGCAACCCTACCTTATGCAAGAAAAATTGCAAGAGGAGATTTAGAAGATATCATAAAGACAGATGAAGCTCTAAAAGCTGGAGTGAATACTTACAAGGGTCAATTCACTTCTAAAGATATAGCTGAAGACTTGGGAATTGATTATTCAGATATTTTAGAATAGTCTATTTTGAATAATTTAATAGCAGTTAAGAAGAACTGATTTCTCGATATGGGGAATCAGTTTTTTGTTGACTATTTATTGATTGGTTAAATGATGTAAGGATTAAGAAGTAAGAGGATTTATATCTAGAAATAAGATTTTTTCCCTATGTCGACTCAGAAATCATGACAGGATTGCTAAATGTAGGGTTACGTATGAAACTCTGGGCCAGGAAATCATGAGAGGGGAGAGAAATGTTGGAGTAGTCATGAAAGTCTGGGCCAGAAAATCATGACAGGAGAGAAAAGGCTGGAATACGCATGAAACCCAGGGCTAAACTACTACCTATGTCAAGGACAC
>NZ_CAMPYN010000028.1 GCF_946998255.1 uncultured Helcococcus sp.
TTTTAAGTTTCCTCGTCTTTTTTGTGTTTGGGACTTATGCAACAGCCCCTTTTATCTTCATCAATTTTATGGTAGCCACTAGGCTTATCATCTAAATCAACCATTACTGTAGTGAAATTAGTATAGTAAACCATACCAGGTTTAGCTCCCTTGGCCTTGTTTACATTTTTCTTTTCTGTATAATCGACATCTATATATTTATCATTTGAATTTTTAGAATAGTAGGCTGCCAAGTAGGCCGCTATTTCAAATTCATAATCTTCAAATTCTTGGCCCTTTCTTAAGATTACATGAGAGCCAGGTAAGTCTTTTATGTGGAAGAAAACATCTTCTTGATTTGCAATTCTTAAGGTAATTTCTTCGTTTTGTTTGTTATTCTTACCTACATATATTAGATTGTTGTTATCAGTTTTAAATCTTAAATAAGGGTGTTTATTAGAAGTTGATTTTTTCTTCTTTTTCTTATTTTTGGATTTTATTAGACCCTGGCTAGACATCTCATCCTTTATATCATCTATATCCCCAGCATCGTCAGCGTGATTTACTTGAGTAGCCAAGGATTTTAGATATGATATATCTTCTTTTAAGTGAGGGATAGTGGATTCTAAAATCTTTTTTCTCTTAGAAAGTTTTTTAGAAATTTTATAGTAATGCTCAATATTTTCCCAAGGACTCTTACTTATATCTAAAGCAATTTCAACTTCTTCATTATTTTCATAATTTGTAGCTATTATACTTTCCTGCCCCTTTTTTATAGTGTGGGCAACCATTGATAAAAGATCACCCTTGATCCTATAATCATCATGGGTTAGGGAATCCTTATATTCTTCTTCTAAGATGTGCAATTTTTTCACATCCTTGGATACTTGATTGTTTAATATATTTATTAGATTTGCCTTGGCCTGGTTTAAGCTATTGTCATCTACCTTATTTGAACTATAGGTATCTATTGCTTCACTGATTGAATCAAGTACTTTATAGTTATCAGCCTTGTGTTCAAGTTTAATAGGGTAATAGTCAATATCTTGACTATCATAATCATACAAGTAATAAGTAAAATCTTGGTCAATTATCTGCTTACTAATGTTTAAGAAATTATTATTTAAGCCTTCTTTCTCCTTATCGCTTAAACTTGCATAGGATCTTGAAGGATCAATATATGACCTAAAGGCTATTTCTTGACCAATTTGTGGTCCAAAACCAGTAAAGGTCATATAAAATATTTTTTTTACATTAAAATTTTTGTCTATATCTAGATCTTCTAGATTCACTAAACCATCTAAAATATTATATTTACTATCTTCTAATAGGTTAAATTTTGTGCCTGGATAAACTGCTCTAAGACTAGACATCTCATGGGAGATTCTCTTTATAGATTCTAAGACCTTGTTATTTTCATCTGTTAAAACTAGGTTGGAATGTTTGCCCATGATATCCACAAATACTTTTTTCTCTTCCAATATACCAAGTTCATTCTTACCACTTACCTTGATTATAATTGTCCTATCTAAGCCATTTTGCTCAATAGATAATATACTTGCATTTTGTAGGTGCTTTCTCATAATCATAGTAAATTGAGTAGCCTGTTTTGGTGTTTCATATTGGGACTTGGTCAAATGTATCCTTGCATTTTGAGGATTTGTCGATACCAGTAATTTATAGTTTTCTTTGTTATAAATATTAAATAATACTAGGTGGGGATTTATTTGATAGATTTTTTGAATCCTTCCACCGATTAATTTTTCATTTAGCTCCTTAGTTAGAGCTCTCATTGTTATACCATCTAAAGCCATATTAACTCCTTTAGAATATTATAACACAGGATATATTACTTTTTTGTAATATTTGATTGAATTAAATACATATAGTGATAGAATAGTTATAAGAGGTGAATATGATTAAATCAATGACAGGGTTTGGTAAAACCCATTTTTTGAATGAAGAATTAAATTTTGATCTTGAAGTTAAAACTGTCAATTCAAGATTTTTAGATATTAATGTTAGGATGCCTTATCAACTAAACTTTTTAGAGGATAAGATTAATAAGTTGATAAAGAAATATATCAGCAGGGGGCGTGTAGATATCTTTATCAGGTCTAAAAATAAGTCTATAGGCAATACTGCTATAAAAGTTAACCTTGATTTAGCTAAAGATATGGGAGAGAAACTTAAAGTAATAGCTGACCAGGCAGGTATATCTAAAGAGCGGATTAACCTAAGTGATATATTGAGAAACGAAGATGTCCTAGTTTTTGAACCTGAAGAATTAGACGATGATTTTCTAGCAACAATAGTTTTGGGGCAATTGGAAGAAGTATTAAAAGAACTAGTTGAGATGAGAAAGGAAGAAGGTAAAAACCTTCATAAGGATCTAAGCTCAAATCTAAAGGACCTTAAAGAAAATCTTGATAAGGTTAAAGACTTGGCTACAGATATAAAACAAGAAATCAAAGATAAGTTATACAAATCTATTAGTGAAAATATTGATTCTAAATTAGTAGATGAGGATAGACTAGCAGCCGAAATTGTTTACTATGCTGACAAGCAAGATATAAATGAAGAAATTACTAGACTATATTCCCATATAGACCAATTCAATAAATATCTTGAAGCGGAGGGTCCTATTGGTAAAAAACTTGATTTCATAAGTCAAGAGATGCTTAGAGAAACAAATACTATAGCTTCTAAATCACAAAAGATTGAACTTATCAATACAACAATTGAAATGAAAACTATAATAGAAAAGATAAAAGAACAGGTGCAAAATATAGAATAGGAGGGAATATGGATGGCTTTTTATTAGTTTTATCTGGTCCTACAGCAGCAGGCAAGGGAACACTAGTAAAGGAACTCTTAAAAAGAAGAGACGATATTGTTCTATCTATTTCAGTAACTACCAGATATAAAAGAGAAAATGAACAAGACTCAGTAGATTACTTCTTCAAGAGTAAAGAAGAATTCCAAGACTTGATTAAAAATAATAAATTACTAGAGTATGCAAATGTACATGGAAACTATTATGGGACACCTAAACAATTTGTAGAAGAAAAGATAAAAGAGGGTAAGATTGTATTATTAGAAATAGATGTCCAAGGTGGGTCTCAAGTTAGACAAAACTTTGAAGATGATGCCTTATCAATTTTTGTACTACCTCCTAAAAAGTCGGATATTGAAAAAAGATTGAGACATAGGGGGACAGAATCCGAAGAAAATATTAAAACCAGACTGGAAACAGCTGAGAAAGAATTAGAACAAATCAAATATTATGATTATTATTTAATCAATGATTATGTAGATAAAGCAACTGATAGATTAGAAGAAATTATAGAAGAAGAAAGAGAAAGAAGGAGTAAATTATGATAAACCCATCATTTAAAGAATTAGAAAAAATAAGTCCATCAAGATATGAAATAGCTATGTTGACAGCTAAGAGAGCAAAGCAACTTATAGATGGAGAAAAAACTTTAGTATCAACAAAAAGAAAAAGTCCTGTTACAAAGGCTTTAGACGAAATTATGGAAGGAAAAGTAGTGAAGTCTACAAAAAGCACACCAGTAAAAGAGGACTAGTATGTTAAAGGGTAAAAAAATATTAATAGGTGTTTCAAGTGGAATAGCCATATACAAGGTCCTATCACTTATTTCAAGCCTTAGGAAATTAGGGGCAGATGTAGAAGTAATCATGACTGAATCAGCAACTAAGTTTATAAACCCTATTACCTTCGAAACCATGTCTGACAACAAAGTATATACAGATATGTGGGTTCATCCAGATAAAGTTCTACACATAGATATAACAAACGATGTAGACCTATTTTTAGTTGCTCCTGCAACAGCCAATACAGTAGCTAAGGTAGCGACAGGGATTGCAGACAACCTACTAACTACAGCTATTTTAGCTTCTAAAGCTCCTGTAGCCTTTGCCATATCAACAAATACTAATATGTTGTTAAATCCTATTACTCAAAAAAATATAGAATTTTTACAAGGCTTAGGCTATGACTTTATTGATTCCAATGAAGGCCAGCTTGCCTGCAATACTGTTGGTAAGGGAAGAATGGCTGAGCCAAATGAAATTATAGAATATATAGAATATAAATTGACTGAAAAAGACTTGCTGGGTAAAAATATATTGGTTACTTCAGGACCTACAAAAACTAAACTAGATCCTGTAAGATTTTTGACCAATAATTCCTCAGGTAAAATGGGCTATGCCTTAGCCAAGGCAGCAAGAAATAGAGGAGCAAATGTTAGCTTGGTACAAGGAGCAGTTAAAACACCTGAGCTTTATATGGTTAATAATATCCATGTAGAAACTAACCAAGATATGTTAGATAGTATTGATAAAGAATTTGATAATTTAGATGCCTTAATCATGGCTGCAGCTCCTGTTGATTATGAATTTGTTAATACTTCAAATAGTAAAATCAAAAAAAGTGACCAAAATGTAAACTTTGAATTGACTAAAAGTATAGATATATTAAAATACTTTGGTCAAAAGAAAGATAAACAATACTTGATTGGTTTTGCTGCAGAAACTGATGATTTAATTGAAAATGCACAAGGAAAATTAAAAAATAAAAATCTAGACCTTATAGTTGCTAATGATGTAAGTAAGGAAGGTGCTGGATTTAATTATGATACAAATATTGCCACTTTAATTACTTCAAAAGAAAACACTAGCTTGGATATCATGACCAAGGATGAATTGGCTAATAAGATTTTAGATGAAATGGTGAAAAATGTTTTATAAGCTTATAGTAAAATCAAAAACTTCATTTTTAGATAGGTTATTTACCTATGCATCTGATGAAAAGTTAGAATTAGGTACTAGGGTTATAGTACCTTTTGGTAATGCAGATGTAAAAAGAATAGGCATAGTTGTCGAAGAGATTAAGGGAAAACCAGATTTTCCAGCTAAAAAAATTACAGAAGTTTTGGATTCTAAACCTCTTATATCTAAAGAGTTATTAGATATAGCCTTATATATGATTAAAAATAATTTGTCTGATTACTCTTCAGCTATAAATACAGTATTACCACCAGGTTCTGCTGACAAGGTAAAAGAGTTTTTTAGATCTAAAGAATCATTAAAACCTATAGATGAAGACTTATACAATTTTTTATCCGACTATAAAACATTTGAAGATATTGAAAAAGAATTTCCAGGAAAGTATAAGAAATCAGAAATAAGTGATTTGAGTAAAAAAAATTATTTAAAATCTTATATTTCCTTAATGGGTAAATCAAGCATTAAATATAAAGAAACTGTATATTTGCTTGATAATGACTACGATGACAAGATAAGAAAAAATTCCCATAAACAAAAAGCTATATTAGATTATTTACAAGACCAAGGACCAGCAGATAAAAAAGTTTTATTAGGAAAAACAAAAACAAGTACAGCAAGCCTAAATTCTTTACTAGAAAAGGACCTTATTACTATAAAAAAAGAAAAAGTTTATAGGAATGTTCTTGATAAGGTAGAAGATTTTAAAAAGATAAAATTGAATCTTGACCAAGAGAGGGTGTACAAAGAGATTCTAAATAGTGAGGATGACACTTTTCTTTTACATGGGGTAACCGGATCTGGTAAAACGGAAATATACTTACAACTTGTAGAAAAGTGTATTAATGATGGTAAAGAAGCTATTATCTTAGTTCCTGAAATCTCACTTACACCACAGACAATTGCAAGGTTTCAAGGTAGGTTTGGGAATCAAATAGCAGTCCTTCATTCAAAGCTAACACTTTCAGAAAGGGCTGACCAATGGAGAATGATAAAAAATAAAGAAGTAAAAATTGTAATTGGAGCTAGATCAGCAATTTTTGCTCCCTTTGAGAATATTGGTTTAATAGTGATTGACGAAGAACATGAAGATTCATACAAATCAGATAAAAATCCTAAATACTCTGCAATAGAAATAGCAAAATTACGTGTAAAATATCATAAGGCTAAGCTTTTATTAGCTAGTGCAACACCATCAGTGAAATCATACTATGAAGCAGAACAAGGTAAGATAAGATTATTAGAATTGAAAAATAGGGTGAATAATCTTGCCATGCCTAATATTGAAATTGTAGACATGAGAGAAGAATTAAAGAAGAATAATTTCAGCATGTTTTCACTTGACCTACAAGATAAGATTGAAAAAGCTTTAGCAAATAAAGAACAAATAATTTTGTTCTTAAATAAGAGAGGATATTCATCCTTTGTATTTTGTAGAAAATGCGGATATGTCCACAAGTGTGAAGCTTGTGATGTTGCAATGACTTACCATATGTCAAAAGAAAGACTTATTTGTCATTACTGTGGTAGGACAGCACGAAAACAAAAAAGATGTATAAATTGCGGCTCCACTTGGATAAAGGAATTTGGAGCAGGTACAGAGATGTTAGAAATGGAAACAAAAAAGATGTTTCCTCATGCTAGAGTTAAAAGGATGGATGCAGATACTACATCGAAAAAAGATGATTATGAAGAAGTTTATAGGCAAATGAATGATCATGAAATTGATATACTCATAGGTACTCAAATGCTAGCTAAAGGCTTGGACTTTCCAAATGTTTCTGTGGTTGGTATTATTTCAGCAGATGTAAGTTTAAACATACCTGATTTTAGGTCTGGTGAAAAGACCTTTAATCTTATTACCCAAGTTGCCGGGAGGTCAGGTAG
Source organism: uncultured Helcococcus sp. (assembly GCF_946998255.1). Classification (GTDB taxonomy): domain Bacteria; phylum Bacillota; class Clostridia; order Tissierellales; family Peptoniphilaceae; genus Helcococcus. The sequence goes on from NZ_CAMPYN010000028.1 coordinate 6,676, forward strand.
AGGGAATGTTGGTGGTAATGTTTTGATACAAACCTACAATGCAAGTCATTATGCTATAAAAAATGCAGCTGACCACAATTATAAGAAATATTATGAGGAAGAGATAACTTCTAGGAAGACCTTCCATTACCCACCATATGTAAAGATTTTAAATATAAATATATCATCTAAAGATAGGTTTTATGCAATAAACTTTGGAAGGAAAATAGCACAAAAGACAAACGAATTTGTAAGAGAAAAATCTGCAGACATTATTGAAATAACTGGACCAACACCTAGTTTGATTGAAAAAATTAATAACAGATATAGGTTTGATATTATTATAAAATCTTACAATAAGAGTGATTTAATAAATCTTGCAAACGAACTAAGAAATTTTAAAGACCAAAAAGTGTATGTTAATTTTAAATTGGAGGAGGATTAATGAGTTTAAGAGTAGTTAGACTAGTGCCAGATGAAATATTAAATAAAAAAGCCAGACCTGTAAAAAAGATTGATGACAGAACCAAGCAACTTTTAAAAGATATGGTAAATACAATGCGAGAAAATAATGGTATTGGATTGGCAGGTCCCCAAGTTGGAGTTTTAAGAAGATTATTTGTTATAGATCTTGGAGAAGACCAAGTTTATAAAGTAATCAATCCAGAAATTTTAGAAAGAAAAGGCAGTGATATTGACATAGAAGGATGCCTATCTATACCTAATTTCCAAGGAACTGTCGAAAGAGCAGAATGGATTAAGGCTAAATATACAGACGAAAATGGCCAAGAACAAATTATAGAAGCTGATGGACTTTTAGCTAAATGCTTCCAACATGAATACGACCATTTAGATGGAATATTGATCACATCTAAATATATTGAAGAAGTTACAGATGATAATATAGAAGAGATTCGAGAAAGATTAGCCAAAGATAAAACCGAAGATCATACTGAAGAATAGGAGGCAAGATGACTAAAAAGATAGTATTTATGGGGACACCAGAATTTGCTGTTAATTCCCTAGAAGCCTTAAATGAGGATCCAAATATATCAGTTGAAATGGTGATTACTGGTAAAGACAAGATAAGGGGGAGAAATAAGCTCTTACCAACTAAGGTAAAAGAAAAAGCCTTAGAATTAGGTATAAAATCCTATGAACCAGACAATGTCAATTCAAAAGATTCTTTAGAATTAATTAATTCTATAAATCCAGATTTTATTGTTGTAGTAGCCTATGGGCAAATGATTGGTGACCAGCTTTTAGAAACTTACAAAGATAGGATTATAAACATTCATTCCTCAATATTACCTAAATATAGGGGAGCAGCTCCTATGCAATGGGCAATATTGAATAAAGATAGTGAAACAGGTGTATCTACCATGCTTATTGAAAAATCAATGGATACAGGTGACGTATTAGATATTGCATATATGGACCTTACACCTGAAACTTCTATAAATGAAGTCCATGATCAATTATCTTTACTATCAAGACAATTAATAGTTGATACTATAAATAATTATGATGACTTATATGCTAATAGGACTAAGCAAGACCATAGTCAAGCAAGCTATTCAAAAAAAATTACCAAGGAAATGGGACATATAAAATTTGATGAAAAAGCCGAAGATATTCAAGCTAAAATAATGGCATTTTCTTCCTGGCCATCAACTTATGTAGTATATAAAGACGAAAAAGTAAAAATACATAAGATTAACATAATTGATAAGTATACTAACGATGAGATAGGTAAAATATTTGCTTGTGATGATCAAGCAATATATGTAAATTGTGTAGATAAATGTATTGCTATAAAAGAAATACAATTTCCAGGTAAAAGAAGGATGTCTATTGAAGACTACTTAAGGGGAAATAGTATAGAAATAGGTATACATTTACAATAGGAGGAAATATGTATTATATATTACTAATGATTATGATGGGTGTTTCTATGTTAGCATCTGCCAAAGTATCCAGTAACTATGCTAAATATTCCCGAGTTAGATCAAGTTCTGGTTTAACTGGAGAGCAAGCTGCAAGAAAAATTCTAGAACAAAATGGCATTTATGATGTAGATATACAACCAATAAATGGACACTTAACTGACCATTATGATCCAAGAGACAAAACTATAAGACTTTCAGAAAATGTTTATGGCTCAGATTCAGTATCTGCTGTATCTATAGCAGCTCACGAGGTAGGCCATGCTATACAAGATAATGAAGGTTATGCATTCTTAAGATTTAGGTCAGCTTTAGTACCAGTAGTTAACTTTACGTCAAGGTTTACCTTTATTTTAATTATGTTAGGTTTATTCTTAAATATAGTAAGACTTGTAGACCTAGGTATTATATTATTCTCAGCTTCAGTACTGTTCCACGTGGTGACCCTTCCTGTTGAATTTGATGCAAGTAATAGGGCCATGAAACATTTGGAAAATTATAGTATAATAAGCAGTGAAGAAAAAACAGGGACTAAAAAAGTTTTAGGTGCAGCAGCAATGACATATGTAGCATCTACTTTAGTTTCCGTAATACAGCTACTTAGATTTATGTCTATGAGAAATAATAGAAATTAATAATGGACAATATCTTAGCGGATATTGTCTTTTTTATTTTGGAGGTTGTTATTAAAGCGAGAAGACAGGCTGTTTATGCCTTGGATAAGATATTAAACCAAGACCAATATTCAACAGAAATAATAAATGACTTAGTTGATAAGGTAGTTGAGATTGACAGGGCCCTATTTAGAAAACTTGTTTATGGTGTAGTAGAAAATCTTTACTATATTGATTATATGATAGGAAAGCTTTCAAAGATAAAGCTAAATAAATTAGATAAAAATGTATTAAATATTTTAAGAATTGCTGTGTATGAATTAGCGTTTTTAGAAAGTAAGCCATACGCTGTTATAAATGAAGCAGTTAATTTATGTAAAAAATTTAGTTTTAAATCGAAGGGTTTTGTAAATGGAGTTTTAAGAAACCTAGATAGAAACAAAGAAAAAATTATGGAAATAGAGGAAAAGGGAGATAAATACTTATCTATAAAATATTCTACCAATATGGATATTATCAAATATTTAAAAGATAACTATTCTAACTATGAGGAAATAGTTGAATCTTTCTCTGACCAAGCAGATTTCACTATCAGGGTAAATACTTATTTAATAAGTAAGGAAGACTTAAAAACAGAACTTGAAAAACTGGAGTTTAAAATTGCTGAATCAAGCTTAAGCCCAGATGCTTTACTGGTAGAAAATCCAAATGGAATAGTTGATACAGAAGAGTTTAATAAAGGATATTTTACTATCCAAGATCAAGCAAGTATTTTAGTGGGAAATGTAGTTAATCCAAAGGAAAATTCAAAAGTATTGGACCTATGTGCAGCACCAGGTTCAAAATCAACTCACCTGGCTCAAATCATGAAAAATACTGGAGAAGTTTTAGCTAACGATATATCCACAAGTAAAAATGATAAAATTATAGAAAATTTCCAAAGACTTAAATTAACAAATTACAACTTAAAAAATTATGATGCAAGTAAGAATGTAGAAGAATTTAAAAATAAATTTGATTATGTACTTGTAGATGCACCTTGCTCTGGTCTAGGAGTTATTAAAAGAAAACCTGAAATTAAATTATACAGGACTTATGAAGATATAAAGAGTATAGCAAGTATTCAAAAAGAAATATTGGATAGGGCTTATTCATATGTAAAAAAAGGTGGAGATATAATATATTCAACTTGTACAATTGGGAGATTAGAAAATCAAGATATTATAGGTGATTTCATAAATAGATATTCAGATATTAAAATCGTTCCTATTGATGGAAATGATTATAAAGAAATATTACCTAATAAAAGTAGTGATGGTTTTTACATGTGCAAAATGACTAAAAAACTATAATTATGCTATAATATTTTATATAAAAAATTATGCGAGAGTTTTATGGAATATTTTACAATTACCGATAGGGGAAGAGTTAGAAAAAACAATGAAGATAACTACTATAGTCAATCGACAAGGGAGTTTTCTTTATTCATAATATGTGATGGTATGGGAGGACACAATGCAGGAGAAGTTGCTTCTATGCTTGCTTGCGATATCATATCCACAAATATAGTGAAAAATATTCATGATACCGATCCAGAAGACATGTTTGATCTAATTGCTGAATCAGTAAAGCTTGCGCATAATAAGATTGTGAAAGATTCTTTAGAAGATCAAAGTCGCTCTAGTATGGGAACAACCATGGTCTTAAGTTTGATAGTCGATGATACCTTATATTTTGCGAATGTAGGGGACAGTCGATTATATATATATAATGAAAATGGTCTTGTACAACTAACTAGAGACCACTCCTTTGTTCAAGAGCTTTTAGATTCAGGAGCGATTACTGAGGAAGAAGCTGCTTTTTATCCTAGAAATCAGATAACAAGCGCTCTAGGTTCAGTTGACAATTATAAAATTGATATCAAAAAGCAAAAGTTGAAATATGGTGACCTTATTTTAATGGCAAGCGATGGTCTTACAGATATGATAGATGATGAAGATATAGAAGATGTATTAGTAAATGGATACAATGTAAGAGAATCATGCGATATATTAAAGTATATGGCTAATTCAACTGGAGGTAAAGATAATATAACTATAACAATAGCAAAGTTAATTGAGGAAAATCATGATTGGTATAATATTAAATAACAGATATAAAATAAATAAAATAATTGGTAAAGGCGGAATGGCCATAGTTTATGATGGATATGATACTGTCCTATCAAGAAATGTTGCTATTAAAATTTTGAAGGATACACACTTAGATGAGGATGACAAAAACTTTATCAATAGTTTAAGACTAGAAGCTTCTGCATCAGCATCTTTAGCCGATGACAATATAGTTTCTATATATGATGCTGGGACTACTGAACTGGATGGAAATCCAATTGAATATATAGTCATGGAAAAAATTGACGGTAATAATCTAAAAGATGTCATAAAAAATGAAGCCCCATTAGATTCAGATAGGGTATTGAAATATGGACTGCAAATAACAAAAGCCTTACAAACAGCTCATATTGAGGGGATTATCCATAGGGACATCAAACCGGCAAATATTTTATTAACAAAGGATGACAAGGTAAAGGTCGCAGATTTTGGCATAGCTCATGTTTCAAATGAAGCTACAATTACTTATACATCATCAATATTGGGTACAGTTCATTATATTTCACCAGAGCAAGCCAAGGGTCAAAATATAGATGCAAGGTCAGATTTATATTCTTTAGGTGTAGTCTTATATGAGCTAGCAACTAGAAGAGTGCCTTTTGATGGAGATAGTCCAGTAAGTATTGCAGTTATGCATATACAAGAGGAAGCTGAACCAATAGAAGATATCAATCCTGATTTTAATCCTGATTTGATTGCTGTAATCAATAAATTAATGGAAAAAAATCCTGAAGACAGATATAAAACAGCAAGCAATCTACTAATAGACTTAAATCAAATAAAAAATGGCAGTAGGCCAGAAAGTTTTGTTTCTAGCTTAGATAAATCAGAATTAAGAGAAACAAAGAAACAAGATTTTAATTTAGGTAAAAATTTAACCAAAGCTAAATATGAATCAAGGAAAGAAGTAGTTGAAGATAATAAATTTAATCCTAAAAAAACATTACTAATAGTTGCCTTGACTATTCTTTTATCGGTAGCTGCTATTTTTGGAATAAAAGCACTAATTGATAATTATATAAGTAATAGCCAAACTAGTGAAATTGTTACTGTTCCTAGTGTTATAGATTTGCCAGAAGATGAAGCTGTTACAAGACTTGAAGAACTTGGTTTAGTAGTAAATATTAAAGAAAGAGTTTTTGATAAGAATGTAGCTAAAGGAAATGTTATTTCACAATCATTCCAAGCACAGAGAGAAGTGGATAGAGGAAGTACAATAGACCTAGTTATAAGTAAGGGTAAAGAACATATATCTATGCCAAATGTAATGGGATTAAGCAAAGAAAATGCTGAATCTATACTTTCTAAGAATGGATTAGAAATTGCAAATATTTTAGAAGAAGAATCTGATGAACCAAAGGGAAGTGTGATTAGACAAAATCCTAAACCTGGAGATGAAGTTGAATTAGCAGCTAAAATTGATTTAATCATTTCATCTGGACCTAAGCAACCTGAATTAATTACTGTTCCTGATGTTTTAGATAATTATGAACATGAGGCAAATTCAAAACTATTCGAAGCGGGATTAAAAGTAGGACCTTCTAAAAAAGTATTTAGTAATAAAGCAGAAGATGTTGTTGTAAGCCAGTCTATTAAAGCTGGTGACAAGGTTGCTGAAGGTACTGAAATTATTTTAGAAATAAGCAAGGGCCCTCAACAAGAGACAACTAATGAAGAAGTTGAAAGCAAAGAAAAGCAATATGTTTTTAACTTAAGTTTGCCTGTAGATGCACAAGATCCTGTAAATGTTAAAATTGTAAATCAAGTAACCGGTGAAACTGTGTATAACAAAAACTTAAATAAATCTGATGCTGATGAGAATGGATTTATAAAAGTTTCAATAGTAGATATAGAAAATTCGACTTACAAAGTTTTATTTAATAATAAAGAGGCAGATATTTCATATGAATAAAATTGGAATAATTATAAAGTCACAAAAAGAATTGTATTTTGTTTCATCCGAAGGAAGAGAATACATGTGTAAGGCCAGGGGAGTATTTAGAGATAAAAATATTAAACCCCTAGTTGGAGATAAGGTAAAGATACAAGTTTTAGATGATGATAATGCCTATATTGAAGAAGTCTTTGATAGAAAAAACTTTTTAATTAGACCATCTATAGCTAATATCGATCAAATACTATTAGTATCAAGTTTAGCTAGTCCAAAGTTAAATTATACAATTCTTGATAAATACTTACTAATGTTAGAGCATTTTTCAATAGATGTAAAAATAATAATTAATAAGATAGAGTTAGCAAGTGAAGAAGAGATAAATAAATTCAAGGAAATTTATGAAAAAACACCATATGATTTTTACTTTACATCTGCTGCAGATGGGCAAGGCATACATGAAGTTGAGGATTTATTAAAAAATAAAATTTCAGCCTTTGCTGGACCATCTGGAGTCGGTAAGTCTAGTTTATTAAATTTGTTTTCAGAAGACTTTAATGCTGAAACTGGCAATATAAGTAGAAAAACTTCAAGGGGTAAACACACTACTAGACATGTAGAATTATTCCAGTTAGACTCAAATTCCTTTATATTTGATACACCTGGATTTACAGCTATAGACTTATCCTTTATTGAAGATTATAAAGAAGTGAAAGAATACTTTAGAGATTTTGAACAATATAAAAATTCATGTAAGTTTTCTGATTGCAGCCATATAAATGAACCTTCATGTGCAGTGAAAAAGGCTGTGGAAGAAAATTTGATCAGTAGAAATAGATATGAAAACTATATTTATATAAGCAATGAAATAAAAGACAAAAGGAGATACTAATGAGAGAATTAGCGCCATCACTTTTAGCAGCAAACTTTTATAATCTGAAAGATGATATAGAATTATTAAATAAGAGTCAGGTTAAATATCTTCATATAGATATTATGGACGGATCTTATGTACCTAATATCTCATTTGGTACTGATATAATTAAACAAATTAGAGAAAATACTGATTTGATATTTGACGTCCACCTCATGGTAAATAAACCTGAAAATCAAATTTTAAACTTAAAATATGCGGGTGCAAATATAGTTACATTCCATCCTGAGACTACCGACCACCCCAATAGGGTAGTTAGTGAAATCAAAAAAAATGGAATGAAAGCAGGGATTGTTTTAAATACCCACACCCATGAAAGTGTATTAGAGTATTTAATCCAAGATATTGATTTGATTTTAATAATGACGGTTGTACCTGGTTTTGGTGGCCAACAATTTATGCCAACTATGCTTGAAAAAATTAAAAGAGTAAGGAAAATGATAGATGATTCAGGGAGAGATATCATCTTAGAAGTAGATGGTGGCATTAAAATTAATAATGTTGACCAAGTAATTGAAGCCGGTGCAGACTTATATGTATCAGGATCTGGAGTTTTCAACACAGATGGTATAAGTAACAATGTAGATAAATTTTATGAAATTTTTGGTAAATAAAATTAGAAGATTTGATCTAAGGAGAGGATTCCTTTTATCAAGTCTTCTTTTTCTTTTCTATTTAATTGTTTTATCTTATATTCATAAGACATAGCCATACTTTTGTTTTCGCATTCGTAGGTAAATACGAAAGAAACCGGAAGCCTTGCTCTTGTATACTTAGCACCCTTACCAAGATTATGGATTTTTAACCTTTCATCTAAATCTACTGTATAACCTGTGTAATAGCTATCATCAGCACATTTAACTATATACACATATGCTTTATTTGCTTTCATTTAGTAACCTCTTTATAAGATCATAAGAAAATGCTTTACCGGCCAAATACCTATATACCTTTTGTTGGTCCTTATAGTCTTCTAAATTTTTATTTTTAAACTTCTTATTAAACAAGATCCCTGCATTTACATAATCAATATCTGGATCATATTCTTCAAGATATTTTTCATATAAATCAGGACTAATACCTTTTTCTTTCATCTTAAATTCAGTAAATTTAAGCGAATAGTTTTTAATATTTAAGCAATGATCTAAATAGGCTTTAGCATAATAGTCATCATTAAGAAGTCCAATTTTTTCATAGTGATTTAAGACCTTATCTATAGCTTTAGAATTTTTTATGTCCTTGTACAACCTATCAAAGACCTCTTTTTTTGAACGTAACTTATAGGATATATACCTATCAGCCTTTTTTTTAGCGACTTGATATTCATTTTCATCAATCAAGCTGTTAAATTGGTCGATAGATAATTCCATATCTTTTTTCAAGGATAATTTTTCATAAACTTCATAGGAAATTATGTATATATCCTCATCTATTTTTACATCAAACATAGAAGTTTTTTCATTATATTTTATATTTTCTATAATCATATATACCTCATATTTATGATATATATATTAGAAATTAATGTCAAAGATATTCTTATACAAATGGCTTAAATGCCGATTTATTTGACAATTTAACTAAAAAAATATATACTATTGCAAGTGAAGACGACTAAGGGAGGAATAATGGCAGAATTAAAATTTGAAATAGTTGAAAAACTGGGCGTTCTTTCTACTAAGTCAAACGGGTGGAGAAAAGAACTCAACCTTGTATCTT
>NZ_CAMPYN010000029.1 GCF_946998255.1 uncultured Helcococcus sp.
AGAATCTCACTTATATCTCCATACTTAAAATCATCATTTTCTATATCTAGTATTGGAAAGGTCAGGGTGTTTATATTAGAAAAGTCGGTTACATTGAAGTGGAATCTAATAAAGTTATCATCAACTACTTCTATAGCTTCTAAAAAACTATCTTGCCCCAATTTATATGGATAATAACCCTTCAAATTATCTACATAAGATGTATAAGTACCACTATATTGCGGGTCAGCAAGTACCTTGTAGGTGTTTTTAACATGGTGAGCCTTTATTTCTTTACCATTTGCAAAGCTTTGATCTTTTTTCAATATCATAGATATAATACTTCCACCATCATCATACCAATATTGGTCTACCAAGTCTGGATTCATCTCATTATCTTCTGCTTGCTTAAATAATGACGTGTTGATTAATCTAGTGAGTAAAGAAATCTTTTCTCCACCATCGCTTAAGGGATTAAGCGGCTTATCAGTTTTCATTGTAGCTATCCTAATTTTTTCTGATCCAACCAAGCTATGAGGGTTTTTTATTAAATCATTAGAATTCGACTTTTTAAATTGCTGGATAGGTAAAAAGTAAAAAACTAAAGAAAACATTAGTAATAAAATTATAATTAAAATGCCAGGATTAATTTTTTTCATTTCACCACCAGTCTTTTTTTAAGCTATATAACCCTTGTCCTTTATCACTTGTACGACTCTATCAGCAAACATGTGACATTCTTCATCTGTTTCAGCTTCAACCATAACTCTAATGATTGGTTCTGTACCTGATACTCTAACTAAGAGTCTTCCCTTATCTTCTATATCTTTTTCAACTTCTTTTATGGCCGCTTGAACATCTTCATCGCCCAATACTACATTTTTATCCTTTACCCTAACATTTTCTAATACTTGTGGGTAGGTTTTTAAGTCTTTAACTAATAATGATAGGGGCATTTTTTGTTTTACCATGATTTCAATCAACTTAAGAGAAGTTAAAATACCATCACCTGTTGTTGCATATTTTGAATAAATTATATGACCTGATTGTTCTCCACCAATGCTATAACCATTTTCTTTTATTTCTTCAGAAACATATTTATCACCGACTTGAGTCATTACATAATCAATACCTAACTCTTCTAGTGATTTAAATAATCCTAGGTTTGACATAACGGTCGTAACTAAAACATTTTTGCTTAATTCATCAATTTGTTTTAAATATTTAGCGAAAACATACATGATAGCATCACCATCAACAATGTTTCCTTTTTCATCTACAGCTAAACATCTATCAGCATCACCATCATAGGCTATACCTATATCATAGTTACCTTCTTTTACTCTTTCGGCTAAAGCTTCAATATGGGTAGAGCCAGCATTTAAGTTGATATTGTAACCATCTGGCTTATTGTTCATCATTTCAACATCTGCACCTAAGATATCAAAAACATTGTTTGATATTTGGTAAGCCGCACCATTTGAGGCATCAACTAGAACTTTTACACCCTTAAAGGATTTACTTACAACTGTTGCAAGATAAGCTATATATCTATTTCTACCAACAACGTGGTCTACAGTCCTACCTATTTCATCTTTAACTGCATACTCAATATAGTCTTCTTCACTATCTATATATTTTTCAAGTTCTTCTAAAACACTGTCTTCAAGCTTGTAACCCTTACTATCTAATAGTTTTATACCATTATCATAGAATGGATTGTGGCTTGCAGAAATCATAATCCCTGCATCAAATTCTTCTGTTCTCGTGATATAAGAAACACTTGGTGTTGTGGTAACATGAAGTAAATAAGCATCCGCACCACTTGATGTAATACCTGCAGCTAAGGCAGACTCAAGCATATAAGATGATCTACGTGTGTCTTTACCTATAACTATTCTTGCTTGTGGATTATCTTTTTTGAAGTAATAGCCCAGAAATCTACCTATTTTAAAGGCATGTTTTACAGTAAGGCCTATATTTGCTTCTCCTCTAAATCCATCTGTTCCAAAATATTTCATTTTTACTCCTTATTTTAGTCTATATATAGACTAACTAATAAATGTATAATAAATATGTATTAGCCTATATTTCTAAAGAAATATCATATAATTTATTTTTATTAATATTTAATTCTTTTTGTAAAATTTTTATTGCTGATTTTTTTGTTAAACCTTCAGATAGTAGCTTTAACATTTTATCTTTAATAAATTCATCATCTACTACTTCAATCTTGTCATATTTATCAATCAACAAAACTATTTCACCCTTGTCTACTATATCCATATCTTTGTAATCTTTGGCTTTAAATATTTTAATATCTTCATATATTTTTGATATTTCTCTTACTACGGCAATATTGTGGTCACTTATATTTTCTGATAAAAACTCTAAAGTTTTAAAAATCCTATGAGGACTTTCGTAGAATATTGTAGTACATGAATCTTTTTTTATTTTTTCAATCAAGTTTTTTCTATCCTTATCCTTACTTGGAAAAAAACCAAAAAACTTAAATTCACTATTATCAAATCCGCTGAGGACTAAGGCAGTAGTAAAGGCACTAGGCCCCGGTAAAACAGTGTATTCTATACTATTTTCTATTAAACTATTTATAAGAATATTTCCAGGGTCTGATATAGCGGGCATACCTGCGTCTGATATTATTGAAATGGTTAACCCATCTAAAGCCTTGCTTATGATCTCATCCAATCGTTCTTTTTCATTAAATTTATGGTAAGAGGAAAGCTTAGCCTTGATGTCATAGGCATCCAATAACTTTTTAGAAGTCCTGGTATCTTCACAATATATTATATCTGAACTTTCTAGAGTTTTAATCGCCCTAAGTGTTATATCTTCCAAGTTACCTATTGGTGTAGATACAAAATAAATCATTTGATACCCTTTCTTTTTTCTGCTTTTTTATTTATTTTTATAATAGTTAAGAATAAGTCTTCAACCGCCAGTTGAAAATTGATTTTTACATCCATAAGCTTCCTGATATTTTCTATCTTCATCAAGATTTCTTCAATTTCGCTAATTAAAAATACGCTCATCCTATTTAATAGATTTTTATATTCTAAATTCTCAATTGAACTAATATCAGAAAATTTTGCATCAATAAAGATTTTACTTAAAAGATTTAAAAACTCACTTTTATTATTTGAAAGTTCCTTCAACAAATTTTTCTCTTTATTTATAAAGTAATACTTGTTTGATAAAGCTTCTTTCAGTAAATGGATGGTATTTTTGCCAAGTTCACTATCCAGGTCAATCCTTGCACTAGCATTTAAACTAATCAATTGACATCTAGAAATAATGGTATTTAATAATTTATACCTATTGTTAGTTAGCAAGATTACAATACTGTAGTCTGGCAAATCTTCTAAGGTTTTAAGCATAGCATTTTGTGCTTCTGTACGCATAAAATGAGCATCTTTTATAACATACAAGTTATATTTCAACTTAGAAGGCTTATTAAAAACCTTTCTATTTAAATCTCTAATTTGTTCTATAGAAATATTTTCATTTTCAGCTTCTATCAATTCAACCAAATTATTTATATCGATATTAGTCTCTTTACTATAAATACTTTTGGCAAATTCTTTATACTGATCTATAACTAGATCCTTTTCACCTTCAAAAATATATGCGTGAAAAATCTTATTCTCAGCTATTTGTTTTTGTAAAATAGGGTCCAACATTACAACTTAATAAATTGGTCTACATCTAAGATAAATATTGTTGCTCCGCCAATTTCAATTTCTACAGGTAAGGAATTGAATAAGGTAGATTGACCTGAAGTATTAATTATTGAAGTTGTAGTCTTCCTTCTTTTACTATTAGCTTCAATAACCTCTAAGCATTTATCTAACTTATCTTCTTCAACCCCTAAAAGCAAGGTTGTGTTACCTTCTTTTAAGAACCCGCCACTTGTAGATAATTTAGTTACTGAAAATTTATTTTCTACTAAATCATCCATTAGCATATTTACATCATTGTCTTGAACAATAGCTAATACTAATTTCATTTTTCCTCCAAAATTTCATCTAATTTTTCTATTACATCATTTACAACTTCATCAACTGTCTTTGAGGCATCAATTACAATAAAACTTTCATCATCTATCAATTGCTTATAGCCTTCATAGACTCTTTCGTGGAAGAGATTAGCTTCTTTTTCTAACCTGTCCGGATCTTCACTAGCCTTTTTTCTATTCAAAACAGTGATTGGATCAACATCTAAAAAGAATGTATAGTCAGGTTTTAAGTTGTCTGTAGCAAAGTCGTTTATAGCCCTTACTTCATCAACTCCAACTTGTCTTGCATAACCTTGATAAGCTAGAGATGATAATACATACCTATCTGAAATAACTAACTTTCCTGCTTCAATATTTGGTTTTACTTTTTCTTCTACAGATTGAGCCCTAGCTGCAGCAAATAATAGAACTTCAGTCCTATCATGCATTTTATGACTGTCTACATTTAATAAAATATCTCTAATCTGTTCACCTATAGATGTACCACCAGGTTCTCTTGTTAATACATAATCTATATTCTTTTGGTCTAAATAGCTTTTTACCCTTTCAAGTACTGTTGACTTCCCTGAACCATCTGAACCTTCGAATACAATAAATTTACCATTCATCATACTCCTCCTTATATTAAATTATATATTTTTTATACATATTTTTCCACTATTCAAGATTATTCTTATATAAAAAATAAAGGAGTATTCGTTTTTGAATACCCCTTTTAATTATTAAATATTTAATTCAAATTACTTTAATCTTAAATTATAGTGTCTTGCAACTACTTGCATGAAGCTTTCTGCTAAAGCTTTTTGGTTTTCAAGATAAACTTTTGAATCTTTGTAGTTTGTATGGAAAACCGTTTCTACTATATATTTTTCATTTGAACCGTTTCCTCTTAAAACACCATAGTAATCTTTTCCACTAGCAGGTTTTGTTCTTGTTATTCTTCCTGAATCGTAGTCTCTATATCTAAGACCTCTATTTGGTGTAGATAATTTATTTGAAATTGTATTTGCTAAATCTTTTCCAAGAGCTTCTGACTTGTTATCTACTGAACCATATACTTCAACACCCCTTGTTGAGCTACTTGACGAAGCATTTGAGTGTACTGATAGATATAAGTCAGAACCATTTCCTGCTTCAGCTCTAGCCTTCAAGCTAGGATCATCATTAATATTTTTTCTAGTAATATGTGTTGTAACATTTTCATATTTACTTGCTGCTTTTTGGATTTCTAAAGCAAATTTATAGTTTTGGTCTCCCTCATTAAACAGCAAACCACCTCTATTGTGAGCGGCACCACCACCATGACCTGGATCTAAAACTAATACAAAATTAGATTTTGTACCATTTTCTGGTTTTACATCTACTGAGTTATCTGATGGTTTTTCTATATCAGATGCTTTTGGTGCTATTGTTGCACTTATCCAACCACCTGGTGTACCTTTTACTTTTGTTAAGTTTACAGCATTTCCTTTAGTATTGAATACATAATATTGTCCAGCTCTCAATACACCTACGCTATTTGTACCTGATAAAGCATTATAAGCATTTCTATATGTAGGTACATCAAATGGTAGGTTAACTACACCATCAACTATTGTTAATGAATTTGTATTTACACTTGGTGAGTCAACTGGTTTAGATGGTTCTGGTTTAGGTTTTGGTTTAGGTTTTGGTGTAGGTTTTGTTTCTACACCTTTAGATTGACCATTTATGTCATTTACGTTCACCCAGGCACCTGGGCTACTCAATGACTTAGAAACATTAACAGCACCCCTTCTTGTACTGAATACATAATAAGTTCCTGCTGCATATGTTTTAACTGAATTTTTTGATGATCTTGCATCTTCAGCATTTAAGTATACATTTGTAGTAGATTTTAAGTTTACCCTATCTCCCTTTGCTAGTGATTGGATATTATTGTTAATTGGTTTATCCTTATTTTCACTAGGAGTAGGTGTAGGTTTTACAGGATTTGATGGTTTTGGTGTTTCAGGTTTTGATGGTTTTTGTGTCTCAGGCTTTGATTGATTTAAAGAATTTAAATTTACCCAAGCACCAGCTTGACCTTTAACTCTTGAAATATTTACAGCACCACTAACCCTATTAAATACATAGTATGTTCCTGCTGCATATGTTTTTACAGCATTTTTTTCATTTCTTGCATCTTGTGCATTCATATATACATTTACTGTCTTAGGTAATGATAGCTTTTCGACAGTATTGCTTGTATTATCAGAATTTTTTGAATCTGATGGGTTTTCTTTAACATCTAGTGTTCTTGCATCTATCCAGCCACCGCTGCTTCCTGCTGACTTAGAAATATTTATTGCATTTCCACTTCTTTTATATATATAATACGTGCCTGCTGGATAGCTTGTTACAGCTGATCTAGCTTCTAGGGCGTTTTTAGCATTTCTGTAAACTTTAACTGCATTCTTTACAGTAACTTTTTCTCCAGAAATACTACCTTGAGCTTTTGTTTCAGCCTTTGCTAAGTCATCGACATTTATCCATGATCCAGCTTGACCTTGCTTTTTAGACAAGTTTATAGCTTTTCCAGATATCTTATAAACATGATATGAACCAGCATTATATTTTGTTTTTGCATCAACTTTTTTCTCTGCATTTTCTGCTGTTACATAACCATCTGCTGTTTTATCTAATCTAACAGTTGAATCTGATGCATTTACAGCATACCCATATTTATTAGCATGTCTTTCTAATTCAGTCCTACTGATATTGGCATAAACGCCAGAAATAGTAGCAAATAACGGCAATACAATTGCTAATAATAAAACAACTACTATTAACTTAATATTTACTTTATTCGTATTCATTCTCCTTCTCCTAATTCTCTATTTATTCGATAGCTAAATTATAACACAAATTGTAATTAAAATGTAACTTTTACAAATATTATATTCTTATTTCTACATTTTATTTTCACTTTAACTTGATATATAATTACTTATATAATCCTTTAGGAGGAATACATGATTGATAAAAAAATTCAAGATTATTATTTAAACAATACATCTAGTATAATGACACCTTATAATAATATATCTATGGTGTTTTACAATAACAGCTTGGCACATGCAATCCTAGTTTTGAAAGAATCAAATTATATGTCCATACCAGTTTTAAATTATGACAAAAAATTCAT
The DNA here is from genome assembly GCF_946998255.1 of uncultured Helcococcus sp. Taxonomy (GTDB): domain Bacteria; phylum Bacillota; class Clostridia; order Tissierellales; family Peptoniphilaceae; genus Helcococcus. The sequence goes on from NZ_CAMPYN010000029.1 coordinate 7,182, forward strand.
AGGTTTAATTTCCATTAATAAAATTTACAAGTCCTTAGATCTAGATAATTTTACTATGGAAGTTTTAGAAACAGAAATTGTTGGAGACCATTTAGACACTCACTATGCAACTATCAAAGAAGACTATGAATTTGAAGATGTACTTAAATTGTTGGTGAATTATAATTTCATAAATGTAGTAGATGATAACGGGGTATATAAAGGAATGATTACAAGATCATCAGTTTTGAAATTAACAAATAATTTGCTTCATAACCACCGTGATTTATTATCATAAATGAAAAGAAGCAAAGATTTATTAATCTTCGCTTCTTTTAAAATTTATCTGCTTTTAGCACCCTTTGATGCCATAATTTCATCCATATTATCTGTGTTTTTTTCTATTGTTTCATTAGCCCAAATCAATCCAATATCTTGGTCTTTATAGTTTTCGATTAATTGGTCGTATTCTTCAGGCTTAGCTAAAAAGAATGCTGTAGACAATAAATCTGCTAGTCCTGAGTCTTTTGTAACTACTGTTACTGCCCTATAATTTTGTGTAGGCTCAAGTTCATATGGATTTATTAAGTGGTGGTAATTTTTACCCTTGTAAGTGAAAAATCTTTGATAATCACCACTTGTTACTACAGACTTACTACCTTCGATATATAGAACATCTAAAAATCCTTTTGCTTCTAAGTTCGGATTTTGTAGAGCTACTCCCCAAGTTTCTCTTCCATCTCCTGGTTTTCCTATGGTCCTGACATTTCCACCAGCATTTATAGACCCATTTTCAACACCCTTGTCCTCTAGTTTTTGAGCTATAAGTTCAACTGCATAGCCCTTGGCTACAGCACCTAAGTCAATTTGAGTCTTTGGATCCTTTATATATATTGATGAATCCTCTTCATTTAAAACTATATTATTTATATCTGTATGCTTATCAGCTTCTTCTAAGGCTTCCCTATTTGGCAATGTTCTTTCAGATTCTTCAAGCTCTTTATTTTTTTCTCTTACATCATGCCAGATATCAAGCACAGACCCCATGGCTATATTTGTATAACCCAGACTTTTTTCATAGTTATCAATTGAAAACTTAACAAGATTGAATAAGTCCTTATCAACTACTACAGCTTCTTTTCCAGCCTTTTCATTTACAGTACTTATATTGTTTATACCTTCATATTTTCTATAATTATCATATAGTTTATGAAGCCTTGTAAATTCATCCTTTACAAAATTATAATTTTCTTCATATTCTTTTTCTGTTTTAGTATATTCTAAATAAATTATTTGTGTATCAAAAGTATCATAAAAAGTATTGGTGTGTTTTTCTTTTTTACTTGAACATCCTGTAAAAACAAAAACTAAACTTAAGAATAATAATATTTTTTTCATAGCTACTCCTATCTTTCTGTAACTATAACATTATACTATAAAAAATAAATTACACAAAAAGAAGAGCTCTTTTGAGCTCTTCTGAAAATTTATATTCAATAAAATTATTTTACATTATCAAATGATTTTACTGTTGCTTCTTGTAAGTCTGTAATTGCAATTGTTGTTGTTGCAACTAGGTCTGTACCTTCAGCTGGTGCACCATCTTTTAATTCGATGCTTGAAACTTCATCTTTAGTTTTTCCAACTAAGTGGTTTTCTAGACCTTCAACTTGTTCGAACCATTCACCACCATCTTTGATCTTACCGATCTTAGCTGATGTTTCTTTCATACCATATTCAGCACCAAGTTTTTTCTTTGTTGTACCTTCAGCTTTTAATTCTGAAGAAACTTTGTGGTCTTCACCAAATGGTACTGCGTTTTGTGCTGTATCGATTAGAGAAGCAACTACTTTGCCATCTTTATCTAAAGCTGTAACTGAAATATTTGATTCAAATTGTACATTTGCACCCTTACCATCTTGAGCTGGAGCTGTACCGTGACCTAAAGCTGTTTTAACAGCTAAACCTAGGCTTGTTGCACCCTTAGCATCTTTTGTGTGGTTTGCTGCATCAGCAACTGCTTTTTGGAATGCTCCAATGTCAATTGTTGTTGTAGCTAATAAGTCTGCTTCTGCTGGTACATTTGGATGTGATCCATCTTCTGAAGGTTTTGTTGCAATAGCAACTACTTCATCAATTGTCTTACCAATTATGTAATCTTCGAAGCCTTTAGCTTGTTCAAACCATTCTTTTTCGATGCCTGAAGCTTTTTTCATACCATAGTCATCTTTTAATTCGTGTTTTGTTTTGAATTCTGTTGATTCTGGTGCTACTTCAAAAGTTCCATCTTCTTTAACTTTGAATTTACTTTGAGCAACATCAATATGTGCTTTTACAATTTTACCTTCAGCGTCTAAAGCTAAAGCCGCAATTGTTACATCTTGTTGTGCAGTTGAGTCTTTACTACTTCCTAATGATACGCTTGTACCTAAAGCAATTTTTTCAATTGCTGCACTTGTTTCTGCTTCTTTTACAGTTTCTTTTCCTGTTTCGCCTGCAGTTTCAGTTTTTGTTTCACCCTTAGTTTCTGTTCCCTTATCTGAACATGCAACTAATGAAAACACTAAAACTAAAGCTAATAATAAACTTAATAATCTTTTCATTATTAATCCTCCTAAATATTTTGATTTGTAAAAAACAAATCTTTAACAATACTATGATAACATATAATAGTTCTTTGTCAAGATTTGCATAAGATAGCTATAGGCCTATCCTAGGTCTCTCCTATCTTCTAGAGCCTTACTTAAGGTTAATTCGTCGAAGTATTCTAGATTACCACCTATTGGTATTCCACTTGCTATCCTAGTGATTTTAATATCTTTATTCTTTACCAATTCTCTTATAAAAAGCATAGTTGTTTCACCTTCTAAAGTAGGTGAAATAGCAAAAATCAATTCTTTTATATCGTCATTTTTTATCCTATCAACCAACCTATCTATATCACTTGTATCATTTGATATAGCTGCACCAGGATTTATTAATCCATTTAATACATGGTAGGTCCCATTAAAAGAATTTGATTTTTCAATTGTTATAAGATTGGTAACATCTTCAACTACACATATAGTTGACTTATCCCTGTTATCATCTCTACATATTTGGCATATCTTATCTTCAGTAAAATTACCACAAATTTCACATTTTTTTATCTTATCTTTAACATCTTGGAAGGCTTTTATTATGGATTCAATATTGTTTTTGTCCATATTTACTACATGTAAGGCCATCCTCTGGGCAGATTTTCTTCCCACTGAGGGTAATTTTCTAAGATTTTCAATTAACTCCTCAATGGATTCAGGATATTCCTTCATTATTCCTCTTTCTACTTATTAGAATAGACCAGGCATGCCGCTAGTAAATTTACCCATCTTAGATTCTGTTAGTTCTTCAACTTGCTTGATGGCATCATTCACTGCTGTCAACACCATATCTTCTAGCATTTCTACATCTTCTGGATCTACTGCAGCTTCATCAATTTTAATAGATAAAACTTCTTTTTTACCATTAATTTCAACTTCAACCATTCCCCCACCTGAGGATGCATTTACAGTTGTTGCTTCTATTTCAGCTTGTGCTTTTTGCATGTCTGCTTGCATTTTTTGTACTTGTTTCATCATTTGGCCCATGTTTCCTCCGCCAAATCCACCTCTTCTTGCCATAAAATTCTCCTTATTTTTTATTTATAATATTTATATTTCCGTCAAAAAAATCACTTAAGTTATCTATTTTTTCATCTTTTTCATTTATTACTTCTGGACTTTCTTTGCTTAAAACAATATTTACCTTATATTCTTTACCCATTTCATTGGATAAGTCTCGACCTGCACTTTCAAAGAATATTTTCATTGCTGAAATCATCCTATATTCTTTTTGGTCTACCTGTAAGTCTATTTGGTTTTCTCTTGAATTAATTTTCTTTATCCCCTTTAATAAAGGCTTAGTCTGTGGGTAATTTCCAGACAAGATAGATAAATATCTATCGCCTATAGCAGACGAATCCTCTTCATCTAAAGATTTCTCTACTTGATTGGCATGATTTAAATCTTGATCGTTCTTACTTTCAATAGGAATTTCAGGAATTTTGTCCTCTTTTTCACTAGCATCCAAGAAAGATCCTTCTTCATTCATTTGAATAGATTCGCTTTTTTCATGCTTAGGACTTCTCAAAGTATCCCTATTTTCTGTGCTTCTGTTAGCACTTATAAGTGATCCATTTTCTTCTAAATAGGCTATTCTTTCCTCTAAGTTTTTAACCTTTTCTTCTAAACTTAGTCTAGGCATATAGTCTACCAACCTAACTGAAGCCAGCTTAAATAATAAGTCTGGATTGTCTGATTTTTTCATCATATCTTCATACTCTAAAAGAATATCTAAAGAATTGATGATTTGTTCTAAACTTATATTTTCTACTAATCCATTGAAATCGTAGCTTTTTATATTCAACTTAACATAAATTAAATCTTTAAAAAAGCTAATTACCTCTTTGATAAAGTTATTTGGATTTTTACCCTTGTCTAATTCCTCATCGATTATCCTTAGCAAGGATTCTATATTTTTATTAAATATAGCTTGTGCATAATTTATCTTTACTTGGTCAGAAAATATTCCTAATAGGTCATAAACATCTGATGCTAAAATTTCTTTTTTACCTATTGATAAGACTTGGTCTAAAATCGATAAACCATCTCTCATAGCTCCTGAAGCCGCATTTGCTATGATGTCAACAGCCCTATCTTCTAGTTTGACATACTCTTGGTCTAGAACTAAATTTATCTGCTTGCTTATATCTCTTTCAGAGATAGATTTGAATTCAAATCTTTGTGTTCTAGATAATATGGTATCTGGAATCTTATCAATTTCTGTAGTTGCTAAAATAAATATAAGGTGCTTTGGTGGCTCTTCCATAATTTTCAAAAGAGCATTAAAACCTTCATTAGTAATCATGTGAGCTTCGTCAATTATATATACCTTATATTTCAAATTACTTGGTGGGTATATAACCTGATCTCTTAGTTGCCTGATATCATCTATCCTTCTATTTGAAGCAGCATCCATTTCAACTATATCCATGGTTCTTTCTTCTAAAATAGCTCGGCAGTTTGCACATTCATTGCATGGGTTTCCTTCAATAGGATTTAGACAGTTAACAGCCTTTGAAAAAATCTTTGCTGTAGAAGTCTTCCCTGTACCACGACCACCTGAAAATATATAAGCATGTGATATATTTTTATTTTTAATTTGATTTTTTAATATGTTGACTATGTTATCTTGGCCTAAAACTTGGTCAAAGTCCTTGGGCCTATATTTTCTATACAATGCTTGACTCATATTCACCTCATATTAAATTATAGCATAGTAAAAATACATTTATAAAGAAAAGACGAGGAATAAAAATATCCTCGTCTCTTTTATACTAGTTTACTTGGTATGGTAAAATAGCTATTTGTCTTGCTTTTTTGATTTCTCTAGCAACTTCTCTTTGGTGTTGAGCACATGTACCAGTCACTCTTCTTGGTAAGATTTTACCTCTTTCAGAAATGAATGATTTTAATGTGTTAACATCCTTGTAATCTATTTTTTTGTTTGCATCTTTGCAAAAACTGCAAACTTTTTTTCTTTGTCTAAATCTTCTTGCCATTTAATTCTCCTTCGTAATTAAAATGGAATCCTTTCATCTTCTGTTGGATCAAAATCTGCTGAATACTCAAAATCATCATCAATTGGTGCTTGATAATTGTCTGCTGAAGATGCTTGTGAATTTGAATTGTTGAATGATCCACTATTGTTTGAATCTTTCCAATCAATAATTTCTACACTTTGTGCAACTACTTCAGTAGTATATCTTCTTTCACCATCTTTTTCATATGAACCGGTTTGAATCCTTCCATTTACAAGAAGTCTCAATCCCTTTCCTGAATATTTAGCAACAGTTTCTCCAAGTCTTCCCCATGCTGTAACATTTATAAAATCAGCTGTTGGTTGACCCTTTGATTCCATCTCTTGTCTTTTTTCTCTAGATAAATTTTTATCCACAGCTAGTGAAAATCTTGCCACTGCTGTATTTCCGCCTGTTTGAACGTATCTTAACTCAGGATCTCTTGTTAATCTTCCCATTAATACTACGTTATTCATAAATCCTCCTTATTTTGTAGGATTATTTTTTAACTACTAAATATTTAATGATTGAGTCAGTGATTTGAGCTCTTCTTTCTAACTCTTTAACAAGTGAAGGATTTGCTTCAAAGTTTACTAAAACAAAATCACCTTCTTTTAAATGGTTTATTTCATAAGCTAATTTTCTAACGCCCCAATCGTCTACTTCACCAAGTTTACCATCAGATTCTACTGCATCGTATAATCTTTGTAAAGCAGCTTTCTTTGTTTCGTCTTCTAAATTAGGCTTTAAAATAACTATCATTTCATAATTGTTCATTTAATGCCTCCCTTCGGTTTCACCCCACTGTTTAATGGTGTAGAGATTTACTGAGATAGTATACCAAAGCAAGCAAGAAATATCAAGTTAAAGTTAATATTTAGCATAATCCTATTTTCTATACTATTTAGACAAATACTTATATATTTATTATAACTTAAAATCCTAGATAAAAACTCTCAATATTGTTAACTTTTCTTTATATTTTCTCTTAAATATTATTTATTGTATTTATAAAGATTATCTAATAAAATATATATAATATCATGGAGGTCTTTATGAAAAATTATAAATTAATAGAAGAAAAATATTTAGAAAATGAACAATCTAAAGCCTTAGTTTTAGAACATACTAAAACTAAAGCTAAAGTTTTCATCATGCCAAACGAAGATGACAACAAGGTTTTTGGTATAGGTTTTAGGACTCCACCAAAATCATCAAATGGTGTCTGTCATATTATTGAACACTGTGTATTGAACGGTTCAAAAAAATATAGAACTAGGGAACCTTTTATGGATATGGTGAAGGGATCTTTAAATACATTTTTAAATGCTATGACCTATCCGGATAAAACTATTTATCCAGTAGCTTCTAGAAATGACCAAGACTTTAGAAATCTTACAGATCTTTACCTAGATGCTGTTTTCAATCCAAAAGTTAAAGAAGATGAAAAAATCTTCAAGCAAGAAGGCTGGAGATATCATTTAGAAGATGATAAGTTAAGCTACAAGGGCGTTGTGTATAACGAAATGCGTGGTTCAATGTCTTCATTAGAATCTCAAGTTTATAGAAGTATTTATGAAGAATTACAACCAGACACAATTTATGCCTTCAATTCTGGTGGTGACCCCTATCAAATCCCTAGCCTAAGCTATGGTGAATTTTTAGACTATTACAAGGAATTTTATCACCCAACAAATTCTTATATATTCTTATATGGAAATATGGATTATGAAGAATATCTGGACTATATAGATAGAGACTACCTATCCAATTATGAATATAGGAATGTTCATTCTCACTTAGAAAAACAAGAGTACTTTGGAGAAACAAGATATTCTGTAAACTATTTAAATACCGCAAAAGAAATGAAGCCTAATGAAGCCTTTATTTCCTATACAACCCTACTTGGAAATGCAGAAGATTCAAAAATCAGGATTTTATCTAATTTAGTATCCTCAATTTTAATAAATAATGAATCCTCACCTATTAAACAAAGGCTGATGTCATCAGGTATTTTAGATGTGGTTTTCTCAGCTTCTCAAAATACCAACCAGTGCTCATTTTCACTAGTTGCTAAAAATATTAATCCAGAAAATAGGGATGAATTTGTAAATATTATAGAAGAAGAACTTGAAAAAATAGTTGTAGAAGGTTTAGACAAAGATCTAGTCTTAGCTGAATTAAATAGCTATAAATTTGACTTAAAAGAAAAAGGCGGCTATCCAACCAAGGGTATTGCCTACTTTACAAACGCCTTTGAATCATGGTTGTATGACCAATCACCTATTGATGCTATAGATATAGAAAAAGACTTACAATACATTGAAAACAACCTAGATTTAAACTTAATAGAAAACTTCATCAAGGATAATATTCTAAATTCTAAACACAAGTCCATTGTTAGTCATATACCAAAACAAGGGCTAAATGCACAGAGAGACAAGGAAATAGCAGAATTACTAGAAGAAAAGAAAAACAACTTAAGTCAAGTTGAACTTGAAGATTTAGAAAAGTCTAGAGAAGAAATGGAAGCCTTCCAAAATAGAGAAAATACAGAAGAAGAAAAGGCAACTATTCCAAGACTTGCAAAATCTGATGTAAATACTCATTTACCAAGGATAGATAGGAAGGTAATTTCAAAAGATGCTTATACTATTTTAAGTCATGATTTACCAACATCTGGTGTAGACTATATTGACCTAGTATTTGATATTGGTCATATAAATAGCCCAGAAGAAATTATGTATACAAATCTTTTAACCACCGTTTTAGGCCAAATAGATACTGAAAACTTTACTTATTCCGACTTAAACAAGGTAGTTCACCT
>NZ_CAMPYN010000030.1 GCF_946998255.1 uncultured Helcococcus sp.
GTAAAAAGAAAAAAAGAACACTAATTACTATGTGTTCATTATACAAGGAGTTTATGATGAGTAGAGACATTAAAAAAACTTCCATAGGGGGTCAGGCTCTTTTTGAAGGCATACTTATGAAGGGACCTTTTGTTAGTTCAATAGCTGTGAGAAAACCCGATGGAGAAATTGAAGCAAAAATAGTAGAAAGAACAACTATAGCGGAAAAATATCCTATTTTTAAGCTACCATTTTTAAGAGGAATGGGGATTTTATGGGATGCCCTTAGAAATGGTACAAAGGCTATAGATTATTCTTTATCTTATTATCCAGAAGAGGAAAAGAAATCTAGCAAGTTAGCAGATTTTTTCTATTCTATTTTATCCATATTGGTTACAGGACTTTTCATAGCCCTATTTTTCTTTGTACCAACATGGATTTCTAATTTATTTGCAGATAAAATTAATTCGATATTTGTATTGAACCTGATAGAAGGATTTATAAGAGTTATTTTCTTTTTGATATATATAATGTCCATATCCCAAATAAAAGACATAAAAAGAGTATTTAGATACCATGGGGCAGAGCATAAAACTATAGCCTGCTATGAGCATGGAGAAGAATTAACCGTGGAAAATGTAAGAAAACATTCTAAATTACACCCAAGGTGTGGGACATCCTTCATGTTTAATATGGTACTGATATCGGCCCTAGTCTTATCACTTTTTGGCTGGCCAAACCCACTTTTAAGATTTGCAACTAGGATTTTAATCATCCCTATTTTAGTGGGTATCACCTATGAATTAAATAGGTGGATGGGAAAGTCAGATTCAAAGCTTGCTAAAATATTGGCCCTACCAGGAATGTTTGTCCAATATATTGGAACTGTAAAAGAACCAAGTGATGACATGATTGAAGTTGCTATTGCAGCCATGGAGCTTGTAATACCAGAGGATAGCCATGCAGACGAACTCTAAGACTATAAAAGACTTGCTAGATGCAGACTACCAGTATACGGAAATCATTCTTCAGTATCTTTTGGATATGACAAGGTCGCAGATTTTTTTGAATCAAAATTTAGAACTTTCAGATGATGTATGGAATAGATTTTTAGACATACAAAGAGATCTAAAGGATGGTAGACCTCTTCAATACGCCATAGGTAAATGGAACTTTTATGGTTATGACTTTTCTGTAAACGAGAATGTTTTAATCCCTAGGCCAGAGACTGAATTGCTAGTAGAAGAGATATTAAAAGAAAATCTTAGGGATAAAAAATTACTTGATATTGGAACAGGATCAGGCGCTATTGCCATAAGTTTAGCCTTAGAAAACAATGTTAATCTTCATGTAAGTGCCTGTGATATTTCTAGAGAAGCCTTAGAAGTTGCTAGGATGAATGCGAAAAGTCTTGGAGCCCTTGTAGACTTTATCCATTCTGACCTTTTTGAAAATGTTGAAGGAAAATTTGACATTATAGTTTCCAATCCTCCATATATAAGCGAAGAGGACTATGATGAGCTTGATAAACTTTTATACTACGAACCAAAAACAGCCCTATATGGTGGTGTAAAGGGCTACGAAATTTATGAAAAAATAATAAACCAGGCTAAGTCCCATCTAGCAGATGACGCTAGTATTTTTTTTGAAATCGGTTATGACCAAGGAAAGGTCGTTTCCGACTTGCTTAAAGAAAATGGTTACCACGATGTAAAAATTTTACAAGATTATGGTGGAAAAGATAGGATAGTCAAGGGTAAATGGCTAAAAGATAGCATTAGAAGCTAATCTTATGCTATAATTATTATGATATTTATTGATTATTGAAAGGATTTTTATGTTTGAAAAATTAGAATCAACTAAAGAGCATTATTACGATTTAGAAAAACAATTAGCTTCTCCAGATTTGCTTGCTGATATGGATAAGTGGCAACAAGTAAATAGAGAATATGTGGGACTTAAAGATTTGGTTAAGGCCTACGAGGAATATAGAGAAAATGAAGACAGGATAAGCGAAAATAAAGAAATGTTAGAAGCTACTGAAGACCAAGAGTTTTTAGACCTTCTTCATGAAGAAATACATGAGTCAGAAAAAAGATTAGAAGAATTAGAAGAAAAAATAACATTCTTACTTATACCAAAAGATCCAAATGACCACAAAAACGTATTCGTTGAAATTAGAGCAGGTGCAGGTGGTGATGAGGCCGGACTTTTTGCTGGTGAACTTTACAGAATGTACCAAATGTATGCTTCAAAATCAGGATTCAAGGTTGAAGAAATTGAGTTTTCTGACCAAGGTATAGGTGGTGTAAAGGAAGTAATCTTCATGGTAAAGGGTGAGGGAGCCTATTCAAAATTAAAATATGAATCTGGTGTTCATAGGGTACAAAGGGTTCCACAAACTGAAACTTCTGGACGTATCCATACATCTACAGCAACTGTTGCGGTTTTACCAGAAGCAGAGGATGTAGACGTTCAAATAAATGAATCTACAGATATTAGAATAGACTATTACAGGGCTTCAGGAGCTGGTGGACAACATGTTAACACAACAGACTCAGCTGTACGTATTACCCACTTACCTACAGGTATAGTTGTTGCTGTACAAGATGAAAAATCACAGCACAAAAACAAAGACAAGGCTATGAAGATTTTAAGAGCTAGAGTTTATGAAGCTGAACTTGAAGAACAACAAAAGGCCTTATCAGAAGATAGAAAATCACAAGTTGGTACAGGGGACAGGTCAGAGAAAATTAGGACCTATAACTTCCCTCAATCTAGAGTAACAGACCACAGGATAAATAAAACAATCCACCAATTACAAGACTTTTTAGATGGGGATATTGAAGAGATGATAGATGCTTTGATATTGGAAGACCAAACTAAGAAGCTTGAATTATCTCAAGAAAAATAATTAGAGGAAAAAGATGAATAATATTAAAGACTTATATATAGACAATTCCCTAATAGGTAGCCACCAAGGCCATACCTTATTTGATGATGTATATATTGAACACAATTCACTTCCAGAAATTAATTTATCAGACATTGATACTACTACTGAATTTATGGGAAGTAATTTTTCTTTTCCATTAATTATTTCATCTATGATAGGTGGTACAGAAAGAGGATTAGAAATAAATGAAATCCTTGTAAATATCGCCCAAGATTTAAATATACCTATAGAATTAGGATCCCAACAGGAAAATATAGCAAGTGATGAACAATCAAAGCTTTACTTGTCAGAAATAGATGATGACATAGAGAAAAATGTTTTTATCTTATCTAACTTATCAGCTAAGGCTAGTGAAGAAGATGCAAAAATAGCTATGGACCAAGTAAAGGCTAATGCTTTATCCCTATATATAAATGCAGCTCAAGAAGCTGTTAGTTTTGACCATGCAGCTGATTTTGAAGGGGTCTTAGCTAATATAGAAAAACTTGTTTCTATTTATGGGGGCAAAGTTTTAGTTAAAGAGAAGGCTATGGGAATGTCTCAAGAAACTGTAAAAAAATTAGTTTCAGCAGGAGTTAACTATATAGACTTATCTGGCTATGGTGGAACAAACTTTATAGAGATAGAAAACTTGCGTAATTATAGGAATGATTTTTCCGACATGTACGGTTGGGGTATACCAACAGCCAAGGCTATATTAAATGCTAGAGCAGTCAGTCAAGATGTTAAAATCATAGCATCGGGCGGAATAAAGACTTCTATGGACATCATCAAGGCCTTGATATTGGGAGCCGATTATGTAGCTGTAGCAGGTGAGCTTTTAAGATATCTAGTTCATGGAGGCTATGACCATGCTAAGGCATACCTAGAAGGACTTATAAAGAAGACAAAGATACTTATGTTTTTATTGGGAGCAAAAAACTTAGAAGAATTAAAAAGAGTTCCTTATAAATTGACAGGTAAATTAAAGGAAATTTCAGAATGACAGATTTTAATGTAAAAAGAAAACAAGCCCTTTTCAACTTAGAAACAAATGAAAATTCTCAAGTGAAAAATGTTATAGCTGTAGTTTCAGGTAAGGGTGGAGTAGGTAAGTCTATGGTTACTTCAAGTCTAGCTGTAGCCATGGCAAAAAAAGGATACAAGGTAGCTATTTTAGATGCTGATATAACCGGACCGTCAATAGCAAGAGCTTTCAATCTTAAAGGAAAGCTAGAAGTAGCTGACAAGGGATTAAACCCAATGGTGACCAAGGAAGGGATCAAGATAGTTTCTGCCAACCTTATAATTGATGATGAAAAATCTGCCGTGGTTTGGAGGGCTCCAATGCTTACTGGAGCTATAAGGCAATTTTGGACAGATGTAAATTGGGGAGAGATAGACTATATGTTTGTAGATCTTCCACCGGGAACATCTGATGCCCAACTTACTATATTTCAATCAATCACCTTGATGGGAATTATAATGGTAAGTTCACCTCAAGACCTTGTAAATATGATTGTAGAAAAGGCCTTAGGAATGGCTAATAAATTAGATATACCTGTACTAGGCATTGTAGAAAACTTTTCATATTTTCAAGCTCCAGATACAGGGAAAAAATATGAGATTTTTGGAAAATCAAAGGTTGGAGAATTGTCAGAAAAATATGGACTAGATATATTGGCTCAAATACCAATAAATCCAGAGTTCGCAGACCTAATTGACCAAGGAAAAGTTGAGAGCATAGATACATCATTTTTAAATGAAGCAGTTGAAAAAATTGAAGGTTTTGAAAAATATGAAGAATAAGATAGTGACCAAGGGACAATTGAAGTTTATGATATTTACAAACTTATTTATCTTTGCAACAATTGGCCTTATAATTTATGAATTAAAAAAAATAGGAGGGATTAAATACTCCTATATAATGCTAGGTTTAATCTTCGCCTTGATGGCAGTAAACCAAGTTATTTATTATAAGAATAATAAGACAAAATCCTATGCTTTTATGGCTGGTTTTTTTGGACTTATTTCTATATTAATAATAATATTTTCAATACTAAGATTACTATAAAAAAACTGTTGCTGGTTTTATTTACCTGCAACAGTTTTTTACTATGCTATATCTTTTACAAAAACATCAACATGATCAATATCAAAAGCTAATATTGTATGTATTTGTTCTTTTACATTTTTTTGAACATTTTCAGCCACTTCATATACATTTTCACCGGCTTTTACAACTATAGTAACCTTAATTTGCATGCTGTTATCTTCAACATTTGCAATCAAAGCTTCTTTTTTTCTGCCGTCAAATTTACCATTTTTATATCCGATAACACTGTGCACGCCTTCAACTTTTAATGCGCTTTCTGCAACTAATTGATCTATTATATCATTTGAAATCTTAACTGAACCATTCTTAAAATCAGACATGATTACCTCCTTTTTATAAAAAGCAAATCTGCTTATATATAAGATTATTATATTCAAAAGATGGCCTTTATGCAAATTACTTTTTAGGCTATCAACAACTATTAAAATTGTGTTATAATTATTTATACATTAAAGAAGGAAGTACAAATGAAAAGAAACAAAATTTTTGGATTAGATTTATTGAAAACAATAGCAATAATTGCAATAGTTATATATCATTTAAATGCGGCATGGTTGACAGGTGGTTTTATAGGAGTTGATCTATTTTTTGTAATATCAGGTTACCTATTAGCAGCCTCTTTTGTAAGACAAGATGAAGAAGGTGGATTTTCCTTATTTAAAAACATATTTAGGAGGATAAAAAATCTTTGGCCACCACTGTTTATAGTTGTATTTTTCGTGACTATATTTATAACTATGTTCAACAAACCTATCTTGGATATAGCCCACAGGGATATATTCCCAAGTTTGACTTTTACCAATAACTGGTGGTTTATAATCAATAAGGTGGGTTATTTTGACTCATATTTCCAAAGTCCATTTAAACACCTTTGGTATATTTCTGTTTTAATGCAGGGTTATATCATATTAAATGTTCTATTTTATTTAACAAGTAAATTATCAGTAAAAAACAATTACAAATTATTTAGAATTATCATTTTAATTTTAGCTATAATATCATTTGTAGTAATGCAGGTCTTATATGACCCAGAAAATGTTTCAAGAGTTTATTATGGAACAGATACTAGGATTTTTGAGATAATCATTGGTGTATTGTCCTACTTCCATTATCCAATAAGAAAATTAAGAAAAGATCCTAGAAATAGCTTAGAAGACTATGAAAAAGATAAGTTTGAAGTTAGTTTATCTAAACCTTTAATGGCTTTAATTAGCGTTCTTAGCTTAGCAGCCTTTGTAGTTCTAGGCCTATATGTCTCTGAAGAACAAACTTGGGTTTACAGGGGTGGATTTTTACTATTTGCCTTATTATCGGTTGCAATGATTTATACTATTGCTAATGATAATAATCCAATATTTAACAAGTTTAGATATATACCATTTATTACAAAACCAGGTGAAATGTCATATTCTATATATTTATGGCACTTCCCAATAATTATTCTGTCAGAAACCCAGTCAGAAATAAATGGACCAAAGACCGTATATGTAATTCTTAGGGTGCTAGCATTCTTACTTTTATCAGCCTTTACCTATTACTTTATGGAAAAACCTCTGGCCAAAGAAAGAAAAGCGAGACCAAAATCTAGAAGAGAAAGAGAAAAAACAAGGGAAAGAAAAACTAATGTCCTTGTACAAAGAATTGCTTTGGGACTTGCTATAATCTTTATCCTAGGAGCCTTTGGTATAGGTATACCATTTATTTCAACAGCCTTTGTTGACACCACTAGAAATATAGATTTACCAGATGAACTTGTAACAGATGGTGAACAATTGGGACAAAAGGCTAAAGAAAATGGCATGGAAATCATAAAACCGGCTGAAAAAGAAGTAAGTCCAAACGAACCTGGTTCAAATAAGCAGCCAGAAATTAATTTTGGTGAAATAAAGTATGACAAGATAGTTCTGATAGGGGATTCACTTGGAGTAAATGTAGGCTTAAGCTTAAAGGAAAAATTAAATAATGTAATAGTTGATGCTAAGGTTTCAAGGCAGCTTTACCAATCAGAGCCAGTTTTTGCAAAATATGGTGAACACGATTCTGAAAATACAGCCTTGATAATGATGCTAGGAACCAACGGTTTATTTAATGAAGGTCACTTAGATAAATTAATGGCACATTTTCCAAAGAGTAAGAAGGTGTTTGTGAATGTAAACATGCCAGACTCATGGAGAGACAAGGTAAACCAAGACCTAGCAGCCTATGTTGAAAAACATCCTGAAATAAGCTTGGTAGACTGGTATTCAAACTCAAAAGACCATCCAGAATACTTTGCTAAGGACAAAACCCACCTAAATAACGATGGTATAAATGTCATGATAAATTTAATAGCACAAGAACTTAAAAAATAGAGATAAAGTGTGTAGGGACCTTGAAAGGAGCCTGCACACTTTATTTCTTTATTAATTTCAATATGCTATAATTTTTAGTACGGAGTGATTATGACAAGTTTAAGAGAACAATATTTAGACATAAAAACAGAATATTTATATAAGAGCATTTATGAGAAAAATCTTTATAATAACTTATACATTCAAAAATTTGGAAAATATGAGTTGGAAAAGAAAGAGCTCTTGTATAAGATGTTTATATATGACCAAAGAATGCAATCTAAGCTTTTATTTAGCATGAGTACAGACCTAAAGACTTACTCAAATGTTAATTTAATAGACCAGTATTCAGATGGAATAGCTCAGATTGAATATAGGGATTTAATAAATCATATAAATGAATTAAAAAACTTGCTTACAAAAAATGACTTATTTATAGCAAGGGCAAATGAAAATCTCAATGATAAGACTAAAGTAAAAATTAGAAAACTATTGAAATATACAGATCCTCTTCTAGTTAATGGGGAGAGGTCGAAAAACCTATATGAGAGCTTTATTCTTCAGGGAAAATCAGTTTACCTTCCACACTTAAATGAACTACTTGACTTTGCTGAAGTAGTTCAGGGAAAGGTCAAGAAAAATCCTAAAGAAGTCTATGAAGAAGCAATTGAAAGTTATAAAAAAGACTTGGAAGAATTGGATAATACTTTTCCAATAAATATAGCAGACAAGTTAAATTCTAATGAATATAAAATGAAACAAGAAGAAGACTACAAAGAAGAGATTAAAAAGGCTAGAAAATCGTTAAAAAAGATGTCGCAATTTTATCTTTATAGCAAGGATGATTCAGGCTTACTTAACTAATTATTAAAATGGTATAAAAACATGCAAGAAGGGGGATGCAATGTTAAAAATAGAAAATTTACATGCTCAGGTAGAGGGCAAGGAAATATTGAAGGGGATAGATTTAGAAATTAAATCTGGTGAAACTCATGTTATCATGGGGCCAAATGGTTCAGGTAAGTCCACCTTATTAAAAGTAATAATGGACCACCCAGACTATGAAGTAACTGAAGGTGAAATCTTCTTTGAAGGTGAAGATATATCAGAAGAATCAACTGATAAAAGAGCTAAGAGAGGTATGTTTTTATCCTTCCAAAACCCAGAAGAAGTTGAAGGTATCTCTGTAGAAAATTTTTTACGTACAGCCTTCACAAATGTTAAAGATGAAAAACCACAATTATTAGAATTTAGAAGAGATTTAAAGAAAAAATTAGAAGAATTAGACTTTAATGGAGACTATGCGCAGAGATACTTGAATGTAGGCTTCTCAGGTGGGGAAAAGAAAAAGAATGAAATCCTACAAATGAAAGTTTTAGATCCAAAATTTATTATGCTTGACGAAACTGATTCAGGCTTGGACGTAGATGCAACAAAGATTGTTTCTAAAGAAGTGTCTTCATTCTTAAATGAAGATAAGGCTGCACTAATCATTACCCACCATTCTTCAATATTAGAATCAATCAAGCCAGATTTTGTCCATGTAATGATTGAAGGAAAGATCGTAAGGACTTCAGATAGCAGCTTGATAAGCGAAATCGAAAAAGATGGTTACTCTAAAATAAGAGAAGAGGTAAAAAATGTCTAAAAAAACCTATGTTGAAGATATAGATAGGGGAATTTACGACAGAAAAAATGATTTTGAATATGACAAAATTTCCTCTAAGGGTTTGACTGAAGAAGTTGTTAGACAAATTTCAGCTGAAAAAAATGAACCAGAATGGATGCTAGAAAAAAGATTAGAAGCTATGAGAATCTTCTATGAATTGGATAATCCATCATGGGGACCAGACTTGTCAGCTGTGGATGTTGATGAATTAACCCTATATGTAAAGCCAAAAGCAAGAGAAGTAAACCAATGGGATAATTTACCAGACAATATAAAGCAAACATTTTACGACCTAGGTATACCACAGGCAGAAATTGACGCCTTAGCAGGTGTTGCTGCCCAGTATGACTCAGAGGTTGTGTATTCAAATGTTAAAAAATATTTGAAAGAATTGGGTGTAGTTTATATAACTATGGAAGAAGCCTATGAAAGCCATGAAGACCTATTAAAAGAATGGTTTGGCAAGGCTATAAATCCATCCATGCACAAGTATGCAGCCCTACACTATGCTGTATGGTCAGGTGGATCTTTTGTATATGTACCAAAAGGAGTCCATGTAGACATACCAATTCAATCCTACTTTAGATTTAATGCACCTGGAGCAGGTCAATTTGAACATACCTTTATTTATGTAGATGAAGGCGCTTATGTCCACTATATTGAAGGGTGCTCAGCTCCTAAGTACAATGTAGTCAATGTTCACGCTGGTGCGGTAGAATTATTTGTAAAAGAAAAGGCTAAGCTAAGATATTCAACCATAGAAAACTGGTCAAAAAATATGTACAATCTAAATACCAAATCAGCTATAGTTTGGGAAGAGGGCCATATAGAATGGGTTTCAGGATCCTTTGGTTCTGCAGTTTCAATGCTTTACCCATCATCTATTTTAATTGGTGAAAATGCAAAATCTGACTATACAGGTATCACTTTTGCTAATGATGGGCAAATATTGGATACAGGTACCAAGGTTGTCCATGCTGCTCCAAATACCTATTCTACAGTTAACTCCAGATCGATTTCAAAATCTGGTGGTGAAGCTATTTATAGGGGATTGGTGCATTTTAAAGAAAATGCTGCTGGATCAAAAGCCAATGTTAACTGTGAATCTTTGATGCTTGATAACCAGGGGTCAGTATCAGATACCATTCCTGTAATGATCATAGAAAATGATGATGTAGACCTAGGTCATGAAGCAAAAATAGGTAGGATAGATGACTCTAAAATTTTTTACTTGATGTCTAGAGGTTTGTCTGAAGAAGATGCTAAGGCCATGTTGGTAAGAGGTTTCGCTGAACCTATCGCCAAGGAATTGCCACTAGAATATGCAGTAGAAATGAACAACTTAATTAGTTTAGAACTAATTGGATCAATAGGATAGGAGGATAAAATGACAAAAGCAAATATTTTACCTCACATAACCTGGGGTCACACTAAGGCCAACCATGTTGATATAGAATTACCAGAAATAGACTATATTGATTTTTCATCAAATCCGGGGACTAAAGGATCTGAAGACTTTAACAAAGTATTTGAAAATAAAAAATACGGAGTTTCAGATTCAGTTAAAGAATTAAATGAAAAATATAGAAACTATTCTGAATATTACGAATTTACTGGCCAAGAAGACTTAAGAAGAGAATTTAAACTAAGAGAAGAAATTAGCAATATAAATGACCTACATGAAATCCATGTAAGAGAAGGGGCTAATGCTAAAATCCTATTTGACTATAGGTCTGAAGCTGATATAGAAGCTTTTAGAAATTCTATTTTCAAAATTAATGCTGAAAAAAATTCAGAAGTAAAAATTGTGATTGTACAAAGACTTTCACATAAGTCACAATCCTATGTTTCTTTGATTTCTGAAATTGCAGAAGATGCAAGAGTTCACCTGGTTCATGTTGAATTGGGTTCTAAAAAGGCCTATGCAAACTATGAAGTAGAATTGGTAGGTGCTAGGTCAGAATCTGACATAAAGACAGCTTATTTTGTAGATGGAAATAGGTATTTGGACTTAGCCTATGTGATGACTCACTATGGACAAGAGTCTGATTCCGACATGGTTTTACAAGGGGTATTGAAAGACCATGCAGAAAAGAGATTTGCTGGTACCCTAGATTTCTTAAAGGGATGTAGACTTTCTACGGGTAATGAAGAAGAGTTTGTTACCCTCTTAGACCCAACTGTAAAATCAAGGGCTATACCTATACTATTAGCTCGTGAAGATGATATTGTAGGTAATCACGCCGCATCAGCTGGGCGTGTAGACAAAGAAATGCTCTTTTATATCCAATCAAGGGGTTTTGATCAACTTGAAGCGAAAAGGATTATTATTGAATCAAAAATCAAACCAATACTTGATTTGATAGAAGATATAGATTTAAGAAATGAATTACTAGAAGATATTAGACAAGGAATAAGAGAATGAGACCAGAAGAAATAAGGAAAGACTTTCCTTTTTTCGAAAAAAATAAAGATATCACTTATTTAGATTCGGCTGCAACTAGTCAAAAGCCTAGTATTGTAATTGATTCTCTTAAAGAATATTATGAGACCTTCAATGCCAATGCTGGCAGAGGGTCTTATGGCCTATCTGCAAAGTCAAAAGAGATTTTAGAAAATACTAGAAATAAACTAAAGGATTTTACCAAGGCAGGACATGACTATGAACTTATATTTACTAAGTCTGCTACAGAGGCCTTAAATTTGGTTTCCTATGCTTATGGATTAAATAATCTTAAACCAGGTGATCAAGTTTTAATTTCTATAGCTGAACACCATGCCAACCTGGTTAATTGGCAATATGTCTGCGAAAAAACTGGAGCAGAATTAAAATATTTCTACCTAGATGAAAATTTGAATTTGGACTTGGATGATTATGAGGAGAAATTAAATTCGAATACCAAGATAGTAGCCTTTACAGGGGCTTCCAATGTTTTATCTTTTGAAGTAGAAATTGCTAAAATGGTAGAAATGGCTAAGGAATACGGGGCTTTGACTGTAGTAGATGCGACCCAATTGATTAGCCACAGGCAAATTGATGTGGATGCCTATGGTTGTGACTTTCTTGCCTTTTCTGGACACAAGGTCTTTGCTAGCCAGGGAGTTGGATGTCTTATAGGTAAAAAAGATCTTTTAGAGAAAATGGATCCATTTTTACTTGGTGGAGATATGATTGAATATGTGACTGAAGAAAGTGTATCATATGCAGAAATTCCAAGTAAGTTTGAAGCTGGTACTCTAGATATTGGTTCGATTTATTCACTAGCTAAGGCTGTGGACTATATAAGTAAGCTAGGATATGAAAATATAGAAAAGATTGAAAAAGAGCTATTTTCCTATTTAATAGAAGAAATAGAAAAGTTAGACTTTGTAAAAATCTACTATGATCCTAGCCATAGCCATACCAACCTTATATTCACTATAAAAAATATTCATCCCCATGATATAAGTCAGATTTTAGATTATTACGGTATATGTATTAGGACGGGCCACCATTGTGCCCAGCCCTTGCATAGGTATTTAGGGTTAAATTCATCTTCAAGGATATCTCTTGCTTTTTACAATACAAAAGAAGAGATAGATAGACTAATATGGGGACTAAAAAAAGTAAAGGAAGTATTTTATGGAGCTTAATCAAATATATACAGAGCTAGTTAGAGAACATTCTATGAATTCTTCGAACAAGCATCCTTTAGAAAATAAAACTGATTCACAAATGGGGGTTAACCCGTCATGTGGAGATGAACTAAAATTAAATGTTCTTATAGATGATGGAATAATCAAGGATTCCTCTTATGAAGGTATAGGTTGTGCCATTTCCCAAGCCTCTGCTTCCATGATGATTGATGTCATCAAGGGAAAGAGCCTGGAAGAGGCTAAGAAAGATGTGCGAATATTTTTAGGAATGATCCAAGGTGAAGACCTTTCTGAAGACGATTTAATAAAGATAGGTGATGCAGCCGTATTTGAATCTATATCAAAACTTCCTATGAGGGTAAAATGTGCAGTTTTAGCCTGGAGAACGCTTGACAAAATCTTAGATACAAAATAGAATATAAAGGCCGATAACTGGGTAAAAGCCCAGTTATTATATTCTAAATGGAGAGTGACATGAAATTTTTAGTAAAGAATAAAATATACACATATTCGATTATCCTATCATTTATAATCATCACAGTTATTAGGCTAATCACTGTAGAACATAATATACCATCCAAATTATTTATGGATGCATGTATTCAATCCTGCATATGTATTTGTGCGGACTTAGCTTGGAATGCACCAGGTGTTGGTGGGAAATTTGCTAGCAGGTATATAAAAGATGACCAATCATTTGTTTGGGCTCTAGTAGCAGCTTTGATTCCTTCAGTTTATTATGCATTAATATTAAACTTTACAGGACTATACTTATCTTTTGGAGAGTTTGTACCAGGATTTTTCAATATGTATATAAAAGGCATGCCACTATCATTTATAGTGGGTTATGTGGCTTCTATATTTGTTACCTATGCATTTAAGTATATGGAAAGTAAGGTTGGAAAATATTGAAAAAAAAATAATTTATGCTATTATTTATATAAAATATAGGCCTGTATAAATTAGGAGGATTTTATGAATAATGGTCAAATTTTTAATCAAATGGCATACTTATCAATAATTGATAAATACCTAGATACAGGAATTAGAATTTTATTAATAATATTAATTATAAGTTCAATAATATATATTTGGAAACATATGAATAAATAAAAGTAAAATCTGCTTGGAAGTAATATTTCCAGGCAGATTTTTTAATCCTTATAATTAATTTTTTTTATGCTTATAGTCATCTAAGAAAGTATGGGGATCTTTTATATATACTATATCTCCAACTTTGGCGCCCTCTTCTAATTTTTCACTAACTATATGGGTATGGTCGTCGTGTAAGGCAAGCCAAGACCCATCTTCATATATTTCTACTATTTTAACAGGAATATCTTCTTTTATAGACTTGTAATGGTGGACCTTTGGTGGGTTACTTGCATAATCTATCAATAAATACCTATCTTCTACAACCATGATTGTGTACTGGTTGTTGCTGGTTAAAACCAAGTCTTTGTTATTAATTTTTTCTATCTTATTTCCGAAAATTTCTTCTATTTTGCCTCTTGCTTCCACTTCTGTTAATGGAGTTATTTGAGTACTTTTTATATTGTCCTTAATTAAAAATATAGAAAGTAATATAATAATGAAAATTAAAACGATTACAAGTTTATTCTTCATTAATCTAACACTCCAAAGCTATAGCCCTGATTCCTCATATGGTCTATTAGGGACCCTAAAGCGTTAAGAGTTACATCTTTACCATCATGCATTAAAACAACGGCTATATCCGGATTAAATGTAAATCTTTTAGAATGTTCAAAGTTGTTTATTACCTGTTGGGTATTTTGAGGTCTTGGAATGTCGTTTGGATCTCTAGGTTTTATCGGTTGAGCATCACCATTCATAGTATTCCAATCAATCCATATAATTCCCATATCTTCCAAAGCCTTGTCGGATTTTGCTAAAGATTGTTTATTCCATGACATATGTCCACCAGGATATCTGGAAGTTTTATGCTTAAAATCAGACCCTAGATATTTTCTAAAGGCATCTAAAGTTTGATTTTCTTGTCTAATAATTTCGTCTTTATTTGCAATCCTATTAGGATACAAGTGGTCATAATTATGGTCGAATGAGTGACTTCCTACAACATGACCTTCTTCATAAATCCTTTTAAGAAGATCAGCAGTTTCATCACCGATATTTTTACCAGGCATATAAAAAGTAGCTGGTACATCTTTTTCTTTTAATATATCTAATATTTTCCCTGTGGTAGCCTTATTAGGACCGTCATCAAAAGTTAAAAAGGCGATTTTCTCGCCTTTGTAATCTTTTTTTTCAGTAAATTCTCTTATAGTTTTTGTATCATAAGCATAACTTTTTTCTGGATTTTTATCCTTTATACTAGCCAATACATGGCTTACAGGATTTCCAGATTTTTTAGCTTCCAATTTTTTTTCTAATTCTTCTATAGTACCCTTTGTTTTGTCTAGTTCTTCTTGAACATTATTTAAGTTTTCTTTAAGTTCAGCATTTTCAAGCTTTAATGAAGCTACTGATCTTTCATGCCAAACAAAGGCTAAAATAAAAGCTAAAATTGTAATTGTTAAAAAGAAAAAGAAAAATCTTTTCCAAATTATATGGTGTTTATGTGTTGTCATAATTGCCTCCTACGATCTATTAACCATTCTATCACTATTATTTTATAGGTCAATCAAAATAGTTAAAAACATAAATTTGTTGTATAATACTATAAAGAAAATGATAAGACCAGCTATCAAATGTCAAGAGAAAATAAAAAATAATTTATCTTGAAATTT
>NZ_CAMPYN010000031.1 GCF_946998255.1 uncultured Helcococcus sp.
TATTTAAGAAAAAAGGTGATGTGCAGACTAAATTTAACTAATCTGCAACACCACCATTTTTTCTATTTCTAATCAACAAAAGAAATCATAAATATATCAGTATTTCTAGGAAGATATAGGACTTCTACTTTTCCTAATTTAAGTTCATGTAATTTGGTTAAAGGAATAACTTTTTTAAAGCTTTTATTTACAGTGTTACCAATATCATCTATAAATTTCATATTAAATCTTAATTGCGGCTGTTCATTAACATAAAGTCCAGTTTGCCCATAGCTTACGATTTCCCCTTCAGTGCTTCTACCATATAATAAAAGCTCTCCAATATCTTTTTTAGAATTAGAAGATGAAATTTCATGGTATTGACTTATTATATCTTGTTCAATACCTGATTTAAGAAGATATTTTAAGATAGAAATCCCGGCAATTGGAGCCCATAACCATGAGGTGAATGGATTTAAAAATCTCCATCCATATCCCTCATTTTTGAAATAGTAAGTGACTAGGAAAAAGACTATCATATATACAATATTAAAAATCAGCCATGCCCAAGCCCAAGGCCTAGATTCTGTAATGAATTCTCCTTCTCCAAAAGTGAATGCAGGATCAGAACCTCTTTGATTTAGTTTTAAATCTATAGTCTTACCTGGTTCAAATCTTTTTTCATGTTCTTTAGAATCTATAAGCTGAATAATTGCTTTTACAGGATTAGCAGCTAGATTTGTAAATCTAATTAATAAATTTTTTAAAGGATACCCATCTTGAATACCAATATTTTGACTATCCAATATTTCAGCTTGAGTAATTTTTCCAGTATCTCGAACTCTTTGGTGTTTTTTTGCCATTTTCTTAGGATTTGTTATAAATTTTGAAATCAAATAAGATTGTATTGACCAAAGAATTATTCCTACAACTAAGAGAATTGTTGCAATTATAGGAGTTGTTCTAATGGTTGGAATTCCAATAAAAGGTATAGGGAAAACATACATAAAAAATAGTATTAATCGTAACATCATTTTAAGCCCTCTCTTTCTCGATTAAATTGCCATTTCTATCAAAAGTTAAATTATAATCTTCTCTCACACCTTCTACTTTTGCTTTAAGTATTAAATCTTCTCCATCTAAATGAGCACTTATAGTATTAATTCCAAGGTCCCTATTCATAATATTATATTCTCTATAATCACCCATTTCTTTTAGGACTTCTTTTCCTGTGTCGATTATTTTTTCAAAGGCATCAAAATTTATATCTGAAAATAAAATTGAATTTTTCATAGGATCAGTATCAGCAGAAAGTTTTTCAGGCTGTATAATCCATTTTCCTATGCTTAAATTATAGTAATACAAATCAACATGTTCAGAATTATTAGGGTTTACGATATAAATATAGATACTAGTATCTAGAATTCTAAATCTAGTTTGATAAATATAAAAATCTCTGGCACCGACTAATTCAAACAATTCCTCCATTACTTCATCTCGTTTTTTAGTGTTCAATAAAAAATTGTTTTGATCATATTCTTTGGCTATTTCTATTACTTCTTCTTTAGACAAATAACGATGGATATCATTTTCTGTAAGATATCTACTAAAATGACCATTTAAGAAAGTAGGAAATTCATATCCCATTTTTTCCTCAGCATCTTTAATGATATCTGTAATAAAAACTCTATCATTGCTTTTATCTATAAAGATATCTTTTATACTACTTAAAAACTTTTTATTATCACTTTTTTTTTCTGTACTTACTTTTTGTGGGGGCTTAGAAAAGGTGTCTTCTACTGCCCTCTCTATATATTGACAAGCAGTCAGAAAAATAGTCATTCCAACAAGCAGTATTATAAAAAATCGTCTTTTCATTTTTTACTCCTTAAAATTACTTGCCTATAAAATATAGTGCTATTTATATAATAATAAGTTTTTTTTCTTAATATAATAATACCCTATTTTAAAGTAAAAGTGACCTATATTGGCTTATTTTACATAAATTTTACAAGTAGAAAAAGATTCTTTTCGATAAATTACTTATTTGAAATTTGTATTATAATTAAAGAAAATTTAAGATATAATTATTATATGGTTAATATTGTATAAATCTCTAAATTTAATATATAATATCTTTTGTGCTATTTTAGTTTAATATTAAGGGGTTAATTTATTTATGAAAGATAGAAAGTTTTTCTTTTCTGATAAGAAATTTTTAAGATCGCTTATAGCAGTTGCGCTACCATTATCATTACAATTTTTGATATCTACTTCTATTAATATGGCAGACACCGTAATGATTTCTTCATTGGGTGGAGCAGAGATTGCCGCAGTAGGTCTTGTAAATCAATATGTATTCTTTTTTGCTGTTATTATTTTTGGTATATCAAGTGCAGGCGGAGTGTTCTTTTCACAATATTTTGGAAACAAAGATGAGGAAAATGTAAGAAGTTATTTGAGCTTAATCATGCAAATTTCTGCATTTGTAGCAATCATATTTACGCTTGTTTCTTTATTATTCCCAAATCAGATTATGCATGTATTAATTCCAGATGACGAAGTTAAAGTTTATGGTGTTTCATATCTGACACTTGTTGCGCTTACATTTATACCAAATGCAATGTCTATGTGTTTTAATGCAGTACTTAGATCTGTAAATAGGGTTAAAGAGCCATTGCTTGCTTCAGTTCTTTCATTTTTCGTAAATATATTTTTCAATTATATTTTCATATTTGGAAAGTTTGGTGCTCCAGCCCTTGGAGTTGCGGGGGCAGCCCTTGGAACAATAATTGCAAGATATTTTGAACTAATATTGTTGGTATTTTTTATTAATAGACATAATTACGACTTATTTAATGTAAAACCAATAAAACTATTTAAAGTTGATTTAGAAAAAATGAAAAAATTCTTTCCAATTGCCACTCCAATAATAATGGCAGAAATGTTTTGGTCACTCGGCCAATTATTATTTGCTATGGCCTATTCAAGAATTGGAAAAGATGCAACAGCTGCTATACAACTTACAGGTACGATTCAAAATGTTTTCTTTATAATTGTTAATTCACTTAACTCTTCTGCAGCTGTTATTATAGGGCAAAATTTAGGTAGGTCTAAACAAGAAAGAGTTGAGAGATATGCTAGATATTTTATACAATTAACGATTATTATAGGACTTTTATCTTTAGTTACATTATCAGGATTCCCACATCTATTGATGAAGATATATTCTGGTATTGAAAAGAATGTATATGACATTTCTATAAAATTATTAATTATTAGAGGAATATTTATTCCATTCAGATTCATAAATGGGATGCTAATTGTAGGATTCTTTAGATCTGGAGGACTAACTAAGAAGCCTTTGATATTTGAATTATCTACAATGTGGCTATTTGCAATTCCGATGTCTTTCATAGGAGTGCTTGTACTAAATTTACCAATTGAATGGGTATTTACAATTGTAAGCTTAGAGGAATTTATTAAAGTATTCTTTATGATTTATCTATATCGAAAGAAGGAATGGCTAAATAATATAACTGAAAATTAATAAGTTCATTAAGATATGAAAATAAAAAGAGGTAGTAAAAAACAATTAACTTCATAGTTAAAGGAGACAAAATGAATAAAAAATATTTTAATTTAGCACTCATATACGCTATATTTGGAATGGTTGCGGGTGTATTTTATCGTGAATTTACAAAGTGGAATAGCTTTACAGGTGTGACTGCTTTAGGCAAGTTGCATACTCATTTATTAACCCTAGGAATGTTGGTATTTCTATTAGTAGCAATATTTTCAAATTCTATGGACCTTGAAAAAGACAAGAAATTCAAAATTTTTATGAAAGTCTACAATATTGGACTACCTATATTAGCTTTGACTATGCTTGTAAGAGGAGTAGTACAAGTTCGTGATCTTCAAATTTCCAAGGCTTTAGATGCTTCAATTTCAGGAATCGCAGGTATAGGACACATGCTTGTAGGTCTTGGAATAGTTTTGTTTTTACTAGCTTTAAGAAATTGTGCAAAGAAATAAATCTTATTACTCTTAGCCTACCTATGTTAAAAGTATGTAAAATCCTGGAAATCTGTATATAATTTTTATAAAATTAAAATAAGACAATGAAATAAGCAGTAAAAATATTTACATACCACCGATAAAACATAGGAGGAAATATGAATAAAAACATAAAAAAAGCAAATAAATCATTTATGATTTCATTCTTGATTTTACTTGCTATAGGCATAATTTTTGCTGCTTTTGCGATTTCAGAAATAGTATCTTCTACAGGAAGAAATAAAGCGTTAATATATGGATTAGTAGCTTTGTTATTTGTAGGATTCTCCATATTTTACTATAAGTTTTTTGTTAAATCTTACTTAATAGAAGAAGAGGACTATTTTACTGTTGGACATTTAAATAAAGAAAATACCGTTTATTACAAGGATATTGATAAAATAATAAGAGATATTAAATATTATATGGTTTATACCAAAAACAATGAAAAAGTGCGTGTTCCAGCCACTATGTTTGAAATAGAGAAATTAAATGACTATATAGATAGAAACTTTAAAATTGAAGAAGAGGATACATTCAAGATAGTCTATATTAGAAATTAGTTAGGTAAATGGAAAACCAGATGTGATATAAAAATTACATCTGGTTTTAATTTTTTAAAAATATTTTACTATTTTTTATAAATAATCTTATATAAGTCTATAAATTGTTCTGCTAATATACCAAAGCCTTCAGCACTCATTAATTGGTCTTCGGCATGCATAAGTATAAGGTTAAACTCTACAGGGTCTTTACTTGCGTCTGCCTCTTGAGCAACAAGGGCAAAATGAGCATCATGTCCTTTGGAAAATAATTCTCCACCTTCTTTAACTTTATTTTCTGCAGCTTCAAAATTACCTTCTTTTGCTTCATTGATTGCTTCTATATATGAAGATCTTGCGGCACCAACTGAAGCTATGATTTGAAAACTTATTTCTTCAATATTCATCCTATTCACCTATTGTTTCTATTACTTTTTTCATTACTTTTTCACCATTCATAGTACCGTAATCAACCATATCGATTACTTGTACTTCTTTGTGAGGATATTGTGTTTGAACTTTATTTAAATTAAATCTAACTTGTGGTCCCAATAAAATTATATCTGCATCTTCAGCATATTTATCGATTTCTGACATCGCATATGCATTTATATTTGCATCGTAATTTACGCTTTTACAATAATCTTTCATTTTATTAACTAGCAGTGATGTAGACATACCTGCTGCACATATTAAAACTATATTTTTCATATAAACCTCCATTAATATATATAATAATATCATTATTTTTGAGAAAAGAAAAGGTATTCTTTATATATGAGTTAAGAATGATGTAGGCATCTTTACTTAATGTAGTTTAAGAAACTTAATATGAAATCGTTGACATATTATTTGTTTTACTATATATTTAAATTGAAAATATTTTATATTAAGGAGGATAGAAATGAGCAAATTTAACAAGACCTTTGAGGAGAAACTTTTACCTATTGCGTCAAAACTAGGAGCTAATAAAGGACTTATTGCAATACGTGATGGTATAACTCTAGCTATGCCTTTAATTATTGTAGGTTCTATTTTTATGATTTTAGCTAGCTTACCTATAAAAGCGTTTACTGATTTCCTTGCTGAAAATGGTATATCTGATTACCTATGGAAAGGTGTAAACTCAAGTTTTGGTTTAACAGGTTTAGTAGCAAGTTTTGGTATAGCAAACTCTATGGCAAACCAATATAAGGTAGATGGTATAGCAGCTGGTATAGTTTCATTATCATCATTTGTTGTGGTTACACCTTTTCTAACCGGTGAAGATGGATCTGGTTTGACTTTATCTTATTTAGGATCTAGTGGTATATTTGTAGCTATAGTACTTGGATTATTAAGTGCTTACGTATACCAATGGTTTATTAATAAGAATATTAAAATTACATTACCTGACAGTGTTCCACCAGCAATAGCAAGATCATTTAGTGCAATTATACCTGGTGCAGTTATTATTACATTCTGGTTAATTATATTTGCTGTATTAGATAAATACGGATTACCAAACATCCACGAAGTTATAAAAGTTGTACTAGGAAAACCTTTAGGACTACTAGGTTCAACAATGTTTGGAACCATGATAGTTACTGGATTAAACTCACTATTTTGGTTCATGGGAATCCACGGTGGATCTACCGTTAACTCAATATTTAGTCCAGTTTGGTTAGCAAACTTAGATATAAATGCTAAGGCTCAACAAGCTGGTCAACCTTTAACAGAAATCATTACAAAATCATTTATGGATAACTTCGTGTATATAGGTGGTGGTGGAGCAACTCTAGGTTTAGTAATAGTTATTTCAATTATTGCTTTAAGAAAGGCTTCGTCTAAACAAACAAAAGCTATGGGACCACTAACCTTAGTACCTGGTATATTTAACATTAACGAACCAGCAGTATTTGGTCTACCAATTGTTATGAACGTAGCTTTATTTATACCTTTCATAATCGTACCTATGATAAATACACTTATAGCTTACTTTGCATTTTCTAGTGGACTTGTTCCATTGACATATGCATCAGCAACTTGGACAATGCCTCCAATTATTTCAGGATTCTTAACTACTGGTAGTTTAATGGGGTCATTACTTCAAATTGTTATAATAACAGTAGACATAATGGTATATCTACCATTCTACATGATGGTTGAAAAAGCAAACAAATTAGGAGAATTAAATGAGAAGATTGATTAGTGCAAACACTTCAGAAATACTTTTATATTCTGCAGAAGAATTGAAACAAAGTATTAAGGCAAGTGAAGGTAGAGTTATCTTATCAGAGAATGTAGCTATACATCCTGCATGGATAAATGACTTAACCAACACTGAATTAGCTGCTTCATTTGGTGCCGACTTAATTTTATTAAATGGGGTTGACGTAATTGAGCCGAATTTAGCTAATGTAGAAAATCAAAAAGACTTTGTAAATGAATTAAAGAAATTAGTAGGAAGACCAATAGGTGTAAATCTAGAACCTGTTGATGAAAATGCTGCTATGATGGATGAAGTAATTGAAATTTCTAAAGGTAGAACTGTAAATGAAGAAAGTTTGAAGGCTTTAAACGAATTAGGCATGGACTTTCTATGCTTGACAGGTAATCCTGGTACAGGTGTAACAAACAAAGCAATTGGAGAAGCAATAAGACTTGCTAAAAAACATTTCAATGGTTTGATAATTGCTGGTAAGATGCATTCATCCGGTGTAGATGAACCAGTATGTGATGAAGATACAATTAAAGAATTCACAGAAGCTGGAGCAGATATAATTTTAGTGCCTTCAATTGGAACAATTCAAGGTTTTGATGAAGAACAATTAAAATTAGCCTGTGATGTTGCGCATAAAAATGATGCCTTAGTCATGACAGCAATCGGTACAAGTCAAGAAGGTGCTAGACCTGAAACTATTAGAGAAATGGCTATAAGAAATAAATTATGCGGTGCTGATGTACAACATATAGGAGATGCCGGATTTAGTGGTTTAGCTCCAGTTGAAAATATTTTTGAAATGAGTGTGGCTATAAGAGGATTAAGACATACTGTTTCAAGAGTAGCCAGATCTGTAAATAGATAGGTTCTTTTAGAAAAGATTAGAAATAGAAAAGCAAGGAGGACATTAAAGTCCGCCTTGCTTTTTGTAATTTTATTAATTTAAACTATCTTAATACTTTTACATCACCCATCCTAGGAGCATCCATAGGAAGGCTGGCATCAGATTGCCAATGGCCGTCATCAGGTCCGAAACTTATTGTGATTGTTTTGTTATTATACTTATTTTATTTCCTACAACCATTCGCCAAATCTGTTCATAAAGAATTTCTTAACCACTTCTACCACTAGTGAGTAAAGTAAAATGATACCTAGCATTACCCATAGATATTTAATATTAGGTGAAACCAGGTCTACAAGTATAGCTAGTTGTGGTACAAAGGCTATTGAGAGAGCAACTAAACTAACTAGTAGTGTTGAAATTACAAGACCTTTAGCAGGTTTTGACCTAATAAATGGTATTCTTTCAGTTCTTATAGCATAGGTGATTACTATTTGTGAAACTGTACCAAATACAAACCATCCAGCTTGGAATTGTGGTGCGAATTCTAAAGTTTTATAGCCAAATATATACCAAAGGGAAGCAAAGATTAAAATATCAAATATAGATGATATTGGTCCCATTATATATGTGAATAATTTGATGGATTTTGAATTCCATTTTCTTGGTGATTTCACGTATTCAGGGTCTACATTATCAAAGGCTATACCTATTTGTGCGAAGTCATTTAGTAAGTTTTGAGTCAAAATGTGGACTGGTAGCATTGGTAAGAATGGTAAAAATATTGAAGCAACTATTACAGCTACCATATTACCAAAGTTACCAGAAACGGACATTTTTAGGTATTTCATAACATTACCAAAAGTCTTTCTACCCTCAAGTACACCTTCTTCAAGAACCATCAAGTCTTTTTCTAACAGGATTATATCAGCAGTTTCCTTAGCTATATCGACAGCTGAATCAACTGAAATGCCAACATCAGCCCTTCTAAGGGCAGGGGCATCATTTATACCATCTCCCATATAACCGACAGTATGTCCTTTTTCCTTATAGGCTTCGATGACTCTTCTCTTTTGCATTGGGTCCAATTTACTAAATAATTGAGTCCTATCTACCACATCAGCAAGCTCTTGGTCGGTCATATTGCTTACCTGCGTACCGGTATAGTGTTCATCAATGTTAAGCCCTATTTCATTACATACTTTTAGGGCAACACCTTCAGAGTCACCTGTTAAAACAACAGTTTTAACACCGTGTTCTTTCAGGGCTTGGATAGCTTCTGATGCAGATTCTTTTGGTGGATCTAAAAATCCTATAAATCCAATTAAAATCATTTCAGATTCATCTTCTACTGAAAAATGTTTTTCGTCAGGAACTTCATGTTTTTGAGCAACTGCAATGATTCTTAAACCGTCATGATTATATTTTAGATATGTTTCCATGGCGATTTTTTCTTCCTCTTCTCCAAGGGGGAGTACTTGACCATCTATTTCAACATAAGAGCAAATATCCATAACCTCTTCTACAGCACCTTTTGTAACTAGTCTTCTAGAGCCTTCTTGGTCCTGTAGTACAACGCTCATTCTCCTACGGCTAAAGTCGAATGGTATTTCGTCAATTCTTTTATAGGAATCTAAAATCTCAGCCATACCATTTTTTTCAGCCCTGTTGATTACTGCTAGGTCAATAAGGTTTTTAAGTCCTGTTTGGAAGTAAGAGTTTAGATAGGCATTCCTCAAAACTCTTGTGTCATCATTTCCCCTAAGGTCTATATATTTTTCTAAAACGATTTTATCCTCTGTTAAAGTGCCGGTTTTATCTGTACATAAAACATCCATTTCACCAAAAGTTTGAATGGATCCTAAGTCTCTAACTATTACTTTCTTTTTACTCATGGCTTGAGCACCTGTAGCCAGGGTTGAAGTCATGATAACTGGTAGCATTTCAGGTGTAAGTCCCACAGCTATACTTATAGAAAATAGTAGGGCGCTTAACCAATCTTTTTTGATAACAGCGTTTATCACAAAAATTAAAGGGATGATAAGAAGCATCATTCTGATTAATAATTTAGATACATCATTAACACCTTTTTCAAATGAGGTTCTTTCACGACCGGATTCTAAAGATTTAGCAATAGTGCTGAAATATGTATTTTGACCAGTGTGGACTACTACGGCTGTAGCAGATCCTGATACTAAATCCGTGCCTAATAAACCGATATTCTCTAAATCTGCAAGGCTGTATTCTTCCTTATCTTTTAATTTTGTGAACTTTTCAACAGGGTTTGATTCTCCAGTGAGAGCAGACTGGGATAAGAATGTATCCTTAGTTTGTATAAATCTTACATCAGCAGGTAACATGTCACCAGCTGAAAGTTTAACTATATCTCCGGGAACTACTTCATCTACATCAATTTCCACAACTTGCCCATTCCTGATTACGTGGCAAGTATTTGCAACTAATTCCTTTAAACTTTTAGCTGCCCTATTGGAGTTTCTTGATTGAATAAAGGAAATTCCAGTTGATATCGCAACCATTAAAATTATAATTGAAACAGTTACATAGTCTTTATCTGGAGACAAGACTACATCTGTAAAGTAGGTAACTATTGCAACTACGATCAATATCAAGTTGAAGGGGTTTATAAGTGCTTCTAAAAATAATTTTAAGTCTGTATGTTTATCTTCAACTTCGATAGAATTTTTTCCGTACTTTTCTTGTCTACTTTCTACTTCTTCACTAGAAAGACCTTGGTCACTAGTTTTGAGTTTAGTGAGTATATTTTCAATAGACATTTGAGAATATCTTCTAATATCTCTTTGTTTCTTTTCTTCTGTTTTATTTACGTTATTTTTCGTATTATTATAAAGGTCCATAAGACACCTCCTATCACATCATTATAGCATAATGGCAAGTAATAAACTTATTTTAGAAATACCAACGATTTATGTTTAATATTTTTTTATTTGGTAAAATATATAATATAAGTATAAATAACGGAGGTAGTTATGGAATTTGAACACATTGTAAAATATACTGAAATTTATGAAAACCACAAGAAGGAATTAGAAGCGTTCAAAAAATCACTTGAGGATTTTCAAAAATCTTATGCTGAATATAGAAAACTTGTAGAATACTACGATAGCAAACAATTTATGGAAGATTTTGACAAGTCAAATAATGGAGAAATAGATCCTGAAATAAATCAAGGTATACTTACTGAAGATGCGATTTATGATTTGATCGGCGACAACTACTATTTAGCTATTGATCTTTTAACAATGGCAACAGATATGATAAAAAATAATTAATTAAATATTGATAAATAAAGGTAAAAGAGCTAGCGGAAACTAGCTCTTTTATGTTATATAAATTTTTTACCAAAGAATGCTAGTAGTAATTCTTTAGCTATCAAAGATGTTTTGTTTCTTATATCCAAACTTGGGCTCACTTCAACCAATTCTAAGCCTTTGATCTTATCATTCTTACCCAATCTAGACATTATATCCCTGGCCATATTGTAGTCTAGTCCACCCCTTACAGGCACTCCTGTACCTGGAGCTATATCCATATCTATGGAGTCGATGTCATAAGAAGTATAGATATTATCTACATCTTTTAGGTATTCAAAAGTTTCTTCTAAAACATTTTTGATTCCTTTTTCATATATTTCAGCCATTGAGAAATATTTAATATTTAATTTTTCAATTATTTTTTCTTCGCCTTCATCAATATCTCTGATGGCTATATAGACTATGTTTTTAGCCTTTAGGAAATAATCTCCGCCAATATTATTTAGCCTATCATCGCATAAACCTAATAGGGCAGCAATTGGCATACCATGGACATTTCCTGAGGTGGATGTCTTATCGGTATTTATATCTGCGTGGGCATCAACGTAAATAAGGCCTGGATTATCATATTTTTTCAAAAAGGCCTTAAAAGTTGCTAATACTAATGAATGGTCACCTCCCAAAATTAATGGGAATGAATCCCTATTAAACAAGTCATAAGCTTGTTCATTAATCTTTCTTAGTGAAGGTAATAGCCTATCCAAGTTGGTCATATTGTCAATGTTTTTTTCTTTTTTATAACCATTGTCTATATCAATATTTCCTAGGTCATTTACGGTCAGACCAAGATCGACCAAGTCATCCAAAACACCGGTCATTCTTATTGAATCTGGCCCTAGTCTAGTACCAATAGTGCTTGCACCCAAATCCATAGGAATTCCAAGTATTGAAATATTATTTTTATTCATTTTAATCTCCAACTTTTTCTTTTAATTATATCACTATTTGTTCCAAAGGCTTAAAAATTTTGACATATGCATAAAAATTCTTTATAATACTCTTAATAAATAGATTTAAGATTAAAGAGTATAGAAAAAAAGAGTAAGCTTATGAAAGAGTGCAGAGAGTAGTCGTTTGGTGCGAGACTATCTTGGAAGTAGGTTGAAAATCATTTTTCTCTTGCAAGTCTGAAAAGAGTAAGACTTGACGCGATTGCATGCGTTATTGTGCACGGCATTGATAGATGCTTGAGAGCTTATTTTTGTATAAGAATTAAGGTGGTAACGCGGAATATTTCGTCCTTTGTCAATTGGCAAAGGACTTTTTTATTTTTAAATATATTTATAATATTTTTTTTGGAGGAAAGATGAACAAGTTAAAAAGAAATGACTTTATGCATGTAAGTGTAATGTTATTTGGATTATTTTTTGGAGCAGGAAATCTGATATTCCCACCACTTTTAGGAAATCAAGCAGGGACAAGCATGTGGATTGCATTTTTAGGTTTTGCCATTACGGCTATAGTATTTCCGGTAGTGGGTGCTATTGTTGTAGGTAAAACCGAAGGTTTAACAAATCTAGCAAGCAGAGTTGGACCAATATTTGCCCTAATATTCACAACAGCTATATACATGTCCATAGGACCAGGAATGGGAATACCAAGAGCAGGCAGTGTACCCTTTGAAATGGCTATAGCACCTTATTTACCGCAATCATTTTCAGTCACTTTAGCGAGGCTAATCTACACCTTTGTGTTTTTTGCTGTAGCCATGTGGATTTGCTTAAATCCAAGTAGGCTAGTAGTAAGAGTAGGAAAATATCTAACACCAAGTTTGCTATTATTGATAACTCTTATGTTTGTTAGGGTTGTATTGCTACCTAGCAATGTAGGCCAACCAGTTGGCGATTATGCCAGTGCGCCTTTAGTAAAAGGTTTCTTGTCTGGCTATGAAACCATGGATGCCATAGCTGCCCTAAACTTTGGTTTTGTTGTAGCAGTTTCTATCAAGAGATTTGGTGTAAAAGACAAAAAAGCCGTTACCAGATATACAGTTAAAAGTGGATTGATTGCAGGATCTTTATTGACTATTGTATATGGTATGCTTAGTTTAATAGGAATGAGAACATCAGGATTATTAGTCGGTGCAGAAAATGGAGTAGTCATTCTTACTGCGAATGTAAGAGAAGCCTTTGGAGAATTTGGCCTAGTTTTATTAGCAGGTATCTTCACCTTGGCATGTCTAACTACATGTGTTGGACTAATCACAAGTGGTGGGGAATACTTCCACACACTTTTCAAAGAAAAATTATCTTATAGGGCTTGGGTATATATTTGGACCATATTTTCATTTTTAATGGCAAACTTTGGTCTAAACAAGCTCTTAGCAATATCTGTACCAATGTTATTGATCATATATCCAGTTGCACTTTTACTCATAGTTATGGGTATAAGTCACGACTTGTTTAAGTATGAGAAATTATCCTACTTATTTTCAGCTGTCGTGGCTGTAGTGTTACCAGTTATAAATGTGTTAGCGACAAGCTTTAAAGTAAGGTTACCTTTACTAACAGCTTTTGAAGAGGGGTTGCCTTTAGCAGACGAGGGATTGTCTTGGTTGCTGCCTACTTTAGGGGTATTGGTCGTGGCATATATTGTTGAAAAAATGATAAATAGTGAGAAGTTGAAGGTTAGATAAAGGAAGAATGTACTCTTGCAAAACTTGTGGTTTTGCAAGAGTTTTTTGATTGGTGATCTTTGTGGTTGGCCATATGAAGAAAATAAGTTTTAAAATCAATTTTGACCTTATATACTTATGAGAATTCAAAAACTGTAAGTGTTAAATCGGTTTTTTGAATTTAAAACTTATCTGAGAAGTTGGAAATAAGTTTTAAAATCGCTTTTTAGATTTTATACTTACGAAAATCTCAAAACCGTAAGTTTTAAAATCATTTTTTGACTTTAAAACTTATCTCGCCCAACTTTACTCCAAATCCTCACAAAAAAAGTTGTTGCAAAATTTTTCGCAACAACTCCTCTTTTTACGTTGCCTAAAAGGCAGCAACATTTATATTATAGATAATAATCCATATCCTTTACCATGTATCTTGGATTTGGCATTTTATCTGTTGTGATATAACCTGCTTCTGCTTTTATTAAAGCAGGGATTCTATTTACTAGGTTAGAACATGTTAGTCTTACTGTGTCTGGATTGTCCATTACAAGTTTTGTATCTGGTTCACCTTCAAAGGTCCATCTGTTGATGTCATAATTTTCAGGAGCATAAACATATCCTAGGTTGTGTGTTTCGATCGTGATACCTTCTTCAGTTTCTGTAGTTACCACAAATTCTGTACCAGTAGCGTCACCAGCTTTTATTGTCATATTTAAGGTTGAAGATTCTAAATCTTCTGTGTGGGTTACAGAAATACTCTTTTGAGTTTGAGATGTTATTGTAAGTCCTAATTTTTCACATAACCAACCATTTTGATTCCACATATATGAAGGAATTACCTTTCCTTCTTCTATAGCTGTTAGGGTTTCTTTATAGTTTAAGTCATTGTATTGACCAAACTTTTCATTGAAATCTTCTTGGTTTAATCCTGCACCGTGACCTTCAGCTAAAGCTATTCCGTAGTCTTCAACATTGTAGCTGCTTATACCATGGATCTTTTTGATATCGAACAATGATCCTGCTACTGTATCTACTAAAACACCCCAATACATGTCAGGATATCCACTACCTGAAAGTGTACAATTATTTTCTTTTGCTAATTTGTCTAATTCTTCAGTTAACTCTTTGCTTGAATTCCAAGGATATAGAGCTTCTTCACATGTACTTATAGCATTTACTCCATGTTTTGCACATAGTTTATAAACATCTGAAATTTCTTCAACAGTAGACCTTGTTGCTACTATACAAACATCTGGCTTTTCAGCTTCTAAGCATTTTTCAAATTTTTCTGCAGTTTGTATTTTAATTCCCTTGTCTTCACTTTCTATAACAAAGCCTATATCTTTTCCGACTATATCTGGATTGTTGTCAAAGGCGCCAACAATTTCACCACCTTTTTCTAAGCTATATCTCATAAGATATTTAGCCATCTTACCGCATCCAAATTGTACGATTTTAATTTTTCCCATTTTAGTCTCCTTTTCTTGTATAGTAATATTACTACAATATAATTATAAACCTTTGTCAAATAAAAAACTATATAAAAAACAAAAAGTTGTTGCGAAATTTTTCGCAACAACTCCACTTATTATTCTTCAACAATCACATTATGATATATCTTATTTACATCATCTGAATCATTTAACATATTCATTAACTTATTGAATGCAGCAATTTCATCCTTATCACTTAGAGTCACA
>NZ_CAMPYN010000032.1 GCF_946998255.1 uncultured Helcococcus sp.
ACAGTTGCTTTTTCTAACAATGCTTTAACTGCTTCTGCATTTTCTGCTGTTGTTGCTTTCACACCTGTTGACCAATCTATTTGATCTCCTACCCATACTTTTATTGCTTCTGGGCTTAGTCCACCTAGATTTGTAACTTTTTCTGCATCACTTAGTTTTGTTGCAGTTGCTGTGAATGTGTTATTCTCTGCTGTTACTACTTTATCTTCTGGTGTCCATGTTGCATTCTTGTATCCTTCTTCTAGAGTTGTTTGTGGGAAGTCACTATCTTCTAGTTCTGTTCCTGGTTTTACTCTTAAGGATTTTTCTTCTACTTTTGCTACACCTTCACCTTTTTCAAAGGTTACTGTAATTGCATCTTCTGGTAAGTTCTCATCATCAGGATCTGTTACCTTGCTATCTCTTACGTATAACATTTGATCTTTAACTTCTATTGTTGATCCATCTTCAAATGTTACTAATAGAGTTCCTTCGAAGTCTCCTGCTTTTTCTGAACTTCTATTTGATTGGTCTGCTACAGTTGCTTTTTCTAACAATGCTTTAACTGCTTCTGCATTTTCTGCTGTTGTTGATTTTACACCTGTTGACCAATCTATTTCATCTCCTACCCATACTTTTATTGCTTCTGGGCTTAGTCCACCTAGATCGTTTACTCTGTCAGCATCAGTTTTTGGTTCACCATAGAAGGCGTAAACTGTTACCCCCTTAGTAATAGGTGAAGTTGCTGTAAATTTATAACCTTTTGTCTCAGCATCATCCCATTGTGACGCTTCTGTTAATTCTTCTAACTCTTCAAATTCTTCTACTGTATTAACTTTCTTGGTTGTCCAGCCGTAGAATTCTTTATTAGCTAATTTAGGATCTTTTTCAACAAATTTTCTTAATGTTAAAGCATCACCTTCCAATAGTTTACCATTGTGGTCATTTAGACTTACGTTATCACCGTCGAAACCATTAGCTAAGTATCCTTCTTGATTTGCAAATTTAGTATTCAAAGGAGCAATTCTTGTAACTGCTTCAGTTTCTTGATTTCTTCCTGTTATATATGCAAATTCTGTACCAGGTTTTTGGTTCTTATCAACACCTTGATAAGATTTAACTTCTAGTGGCAATGTACCACCATTCAAGTCAAATACAACTTTAGCTTGAACTTGCTCTACAACTGGTTTCTCATTCTCAAGAGCATTTTGTAATACGTCTTGGTTTGTGAAGTATAAAGGTGTATCTTTTATAGCCCAAATACTTGCATCTAATTTGTGTTCTGCATCATTATTTGCAGAAGTCCATTCGTAACCTTGTACATCGTCACCATTAACATTCATCTCGATTTTCTTATCAGATGCTTTAATAGTACCAATTCTTTTTGCTGTATCAACTTTTTGCTTATCTGCATCATATAAATATACATTAACTCTGTCATACTTAGATCTACCAGTTAGGTTTTCAGAGTCTGTAAAGATCTCATCAATATCTGGTGCGTCTGCTGTTCTTGTTAGGATACCACCAGCATGTGTTGCTTGTTTTGGTCTAACAAGGGCATCGTGGTTATCGATAAATAAACTATCTTGAGGTTCGTTTATCTTTGTACCATCTTTAAAGATTTCACCTTTATCGTTTCTGGTATATCCATCTACAAGTGGTCTTTCAAACCTATATATCTTATCCTTTTTAACAGTATTTCCTGAATCATCTTGGGCAGAGTAATTAAATGTTACTGTCATGCCTGGTGACACTTCTTGTAATTTTGTCTTTCTTGAATATACAGTTACTGGTGTATCTTTTTTGATCTTGATATCAAATGGTACAGTAACTTCCATTACCTTCATGTAGTTATCATCCCAAACAATTCCGCCACCAGTATATTTTGCCTTATCGTCTGTTGTACGGATATCTATAGCAAATTGGTCATCACCGATTTGAATATAAGATCCTTGGGTGTCGAAGGTACCTTTTGTGATGAGGTCACGTTTACCGTCAAATCTTAGGGTTATTTTGTCCCCACGTTTAAGGTCGATGTCTTCATCTCTTTCTGGTGCCTTAAACTCTTCTACTCCTGTTTCGTTAGAAGCAAGTAGTGTTGAGAAGAATTCATAGGCAACAATGTCAGAATCTCCAAAGTTTTCTTTTAGCTTGTCCTTGTCTATAAAGTATCTAACAACTGTAGAGTATCCATAGCCTGTAAGTTCTGCTCCACTTGGCAAGAAGGTCTTATTAGGGGTGGTTGTTGTAGCTGATGTATCGATCCTATATTCTGTCGGCCATTTATTATCCGCTACTTGGATATAGCCTATACCATCTTTTAAGAAGATACCATCTTGGCTAATGTCTAATCTGCTATCAGCCTTTGCAGTTTTGCCTGTTGCATCCGGATAGGTAATTGTGTCATCTGGATTTGCAACAAATACTTGTGCAACTACCTTAGACTCGCCTTGAGGTTTTAAGATGTCCTTAAAGCTTGCATCAAAGGATTGTCTAAAGGCATAGAAACCTCTGTTTGTACTGTTAACAGCAGGAAAAGATCCACCACCGTCGGCAAAGGCTCCGATTGTACCGTGGGTTCTCTTTGAATAAACATCGATATAGCCTTCTTCTTCGTTGTAGCGCATAGTGGCTGAAGCTGACTTAAAGATGTTTTCGTAGTTACGAACCACGTCTGTCATAAGTGTACCTTCTCCTAGGTTTACCCTTCCTGGAATGAAAGTAGATAAGGTATAGGATGAGTATGGTACTTCTTCTGCTTCCGCTTTTGTAGTAGAGTAGATTCTCTCATACTTTTGGTCCATAAGCCTTGCTTGGATTAAAGGGTTGTTTTTAAGATTTCTTACAGATTGACCTTCATTTAAAACAAGGTCAATTGGTGATTCTTGTCCCCATGGACCGATAGCAATAGTCTTTACTGCTTGAGTTCCCTTTTCTGTCATGTCCATTGAATAGGTGTTTCCTGAACCTGATTGGGCATCAGAAATTTTGTCAAATCCTACAAATTCTTTGTTCAGTCTATCGGTATCGTGGAAGGTAGTGGATTGAGTTGGTCTTCCCTTACCCATACCTGATAGGCTCCAGTCAATCATGTTTGCAAGCTCAGCATCAGGTTTTAATACTAGCTTTTCCCAAGCTCCTGATGTTGCTCCAGCATAAACTGAAAATGATAGTCTTACAACTTCTCTACCATCAGGTCTTGTATAGGTTCCTACGTATTCTACTGATGGGTTTTTAAGTGGGTCGGCACTTGATACCTTAACAAGTTTACCTTGGTGAGGTATTGGCCAGTACCTTGCCGTCTTTGCATCGTCGACCCAGTTAGCTGGTTCGACTTCAGCCTTAGCATAATTAGGAACAAATCCTAATATCAAAGCAAAGGCTAATATAAAAGATATTATTCTTTTACTTTTCATATTTCCTCCCTTATTTTATGTATTGTATAATATTTTAGAAGTTTTTTAGAATATACTTCCTGTATCAATTTTACCTCTTATACGCTATCTACTCAAATATATTTAAATGGCTTAATCACTTGATTCTACCCCCCCCCTCAATTTCTAAACGGCTATTTTAAGCCATTTGTACTTGAAAAGTTTTTATTTTTTTATTTTATACAAAAATTTATTCAAAGTTTTATTGTTAAATTATTGTAATATTTGAGAGTTCCTTTGCATTTTCAATAGATTATGAAAAATTTTCATATTGTTTATTTATATATTTTCCCGTTTTTACTAAATATAGTAAATGTTTTTAGAATAATTATTCTTAAAAAATATAAAAAACCGGTATGGACTTTAATCCATACCAGTTTGATTTAATCAACCAAAACATCTAAAGCTTCTTCATTAGAAACATTTAAGAAATATTCACCTATATTTACTTGGTCTAAAACTTCCTTGATAGACTTTTTATCATATCTTACACCAATCAATTTCTGTGCAAGTTCATCAACATCTTTTACTCCGAAAAAGTCTCCGAAAAACTTCATATCGGTTATGTGTCCCTTGTTTACATTGATATGAGCTTCAACTTTTCCTGAAGGAAGACGTCTATTTCTTTGGATTGTAAAGTCTGGGTTTGTTCCATAGACCCAATCCCAAGATTTATTTTTCTCATTCATAATCTGTTCAATCTTCTTTTCATCTTCTTCAGTGATCTTATATTCTTTCATGTTATATTTCTTGTCCATAAAATCTCTGAGCTTTTCAGCGAAGTCTTCAACAGTATATGACTTATCTTCAAGGTGGTCTTTGATATTTGTAACCCTTGATCTAACGGAAGTCTTACCCTTTGATTCAATCTTATCCTTGGAAACCTTCAAAGCTTTTGATAAAACTGACAAGTCAACATCAAACATGATACAGCCATGGTGCATGACTCTATTTCCCTTGATGTATTGGGCGTTACCACAAAACTTTTGGTCTCCAATTTGTAAATCATTTCTTCCTGTAAAATAGGCTTTAACACCCATTTCTGCCAAGGCATCTATCACGGGTTGACTCATTGACTTGAAGTCAAAATCAGCCTGACTTTCTTCACTTGAAATAATTGTATAATTTAAGTTGTTTAAGTCATGATAGACAGCACCACCACCACTTATACGACGCACGATTTGTATATCGTGGTCGTCGCAATAGTGTTGGTCGATTTCTTGTCTTGTATTTTGATTTTTACCTACAACTATGCAAGGTTTATTTATCCATAGATAAAATACATCATCCTCTTCTGCCAGCTCATTGAAAGCAAATAGCTCTAGGGCAGTATTGTAGGCTGGATCTATATTATCAGATTTCAAATAAATCATTTTTTACCTGATTTCTATTATTTCTTTTTACCTGAGTGTACTGATCTGTCTAAGCAATCTGCAAATGCTTCGTATAGTACTTCTGAAAATGTTGGGTGACCATGCATTGCCTCTAATACATCATCAACTGTCATTTCAGTTTCAATTATTGTAACTGCTTCGTTTATAATTTCAGCAGCTGAAGGACCTACAATATGAACACCTAATATTTCGTGATATTTAGTATCCATTATTACTTTAGCAAATCCTTCTGTAGCATTTGATGCCAATGCCCTACCATTGCTTCCAAAGTTGAATCTACCAACTTTAATATCATGTCTCTTAGCTGCTTCTTCTTCAGTTAATCCAACTGCACCTACTTCTGGTAAAGTATATACTATTGATGGAATTGATTTTAATGAAACTTTTTTATTTAGTCCCATTGCATGTTCTGCAGCTCTTTCACCCATCTTGAATGCTGCGTGAGCTAACATTAAATGACCATTTACGTCACCAGGTGCATATATATCTGGATCAGATGTTTGCATAT
The DNA here is from genome assembly GCF_946998255.1 of uncultured Helcococcus sp. Classification (GTDB taxonomy): domain Bacteria; phylum Bacillota; class Clostridia; order Tissierellales; family Peptoniphilaceae; genus Helcococcus. The sequence continues at coordinate 5,316 of NZ_CAMPYN010000032.1, forward strand.
AGTCGTTTACCTTTAAGTAGCCTCTTTCTGTCTTATCTAAGTCATAGTCAGCTACTGCTGATAGGTTAGCCTTACGTCCTACTGCTAATAGAACATAGTCAGCAACTATATCATCTTGTCCTTCTACCTTAACAACTAATTCTTTTTCTTTTTCAACAACACCGTTGAATCTTGCATTTGTTATGATGTCGATGCCTTCTTTTTTGAATCTCTTTGTAACAACATCTGATAGGTCCTTATCTAAAGTATTTAAGATTCTTTCTCCACCTTCAATGATTGTAACTTTTGATCCAAATGCTGAGAATGCTTGACCGAATTCTGAACCTATTACACCACCACCAACTATTACTAGTCTGTTTGGTAATACGTCTAAGTCTAATAATTCATCTGATGTCACTACTCTATCTGAGTCAACACCTTCCACGTTTAATACTATAGGCTTAGAACCACCTGCTAAGATAATCTTGTCTGCATCGATTGTTTCTTCACCATCATTTACAGAAACCTTTTTATCTTTTGTTATTGTTCCTAAACCGTTGTATACCTTGATACCGTATGATTTCATTAAGAATCCAATACCACCTGTAAGTTTCTTAACTACTTCATTTTTAACTTCAACAGTTTTTGGCATATCTACTTTGAATGCATCATTTACTAATTTGATACCTCTTTCGTCAGCTTCTCTAATTGAGTAAATTAATTCAGCATTGTGTAGGTATGTTTTTGTTGGAATACATCCTCTATTTAAGCATGTACCACCTAATACAGAATTTTCAACGATAGCTACCTTACCACCTAATTGTGCTGCCCTAATAGCTGCAACATAACCAGCTGGTCCACCACCGATAACAGCCACATCAAAGTCACCTTTTCTTTCTCTCTTTGGTGCTTCTTCTGTTTCTGCTTTTGCTACTGATTCTGGTAATACTTCTTTTTTAACTTCTTCTTGTTCTTCTTCTGATGGAGCATCTCCAGCAGCTTCTGGGATTTCTTCTCCAGCTTCACCGATCCAACCAATTGTTGTAACAACAGGAACAACATCTCCTGCACCATATAATTGTTTTAGTAAAACACCTGATTCTTCAGCTTCAACTTCCATGTTTACTTTGTCTGTAACAATTTCAAGAATTGGTTGACCAACTTTTATTTCATCACCTTCGTTAACAAGCCATTGTACGATTTCGCCCTCTTCCATTTCAGAGCCGGCTTTCGGCATGATTATTTCATATGCCATCTTCTACCTCCTAATTAAATTAATAGTCCTATTGGATTTTCTAGATTATTTTTTAATGTTTGCATGAATTTAGCGCCTTCTAGACCATCGATAATTCTATGGTCAGCGTTTAGTGAAATATTCATCATAGGTCTTACAACAATTTCACCATCTACAACAACTGGTGTTTGTTTTGTAGCAGCTACGGATAAGATAGCTGTGTTTGGTTGGTTGATAATTGATGAGAATGTATCTACGCCAAACATACCCAAGTTAGATATTGTGAATGTTGAACCATTCATATCTTTGAACTTCAAGTTCTTTTCTTGTGTTGCCTTGATTACTCTCTTACTTTCACTTACTAATTCGGTAAATGACATCTTGTCTGCATCATGCACTACTGGAACATATAGTCCTTCTTCAAGACCTACTGCTATACCTAATGAAACATAATCATGGTATATAATTTCTGATTCATCTTCAGATACACTTGCATTTACAAGTGGATGTTTACCTAAAGCTTTAACAACTGCTAATGAAATATAGTCAGTTACAGATGGTTTCAAGTCTATCTTTTCGATAACTAAATCTGCTGTTTGTTTTCTTAAAGCTAATAGGTTTGTCATGTCGATAGCAACTGTTACAGAATAAGTAGGAGACACTTCTTGTGATTCCTTCATTCTTGCACCGATAACTTTTCTTACACCAGTCATCTTTTCTCTTCTTGTGCCATCTTCTGCAACTTGAGCTTCTGTCTTTTCTTCTGCTTTTGTTTCTACTTTAGCATCTTCGGCCTTTTGACCATGTAATAGGGCAAGTACGTCTTTTTTCATAATCTTGCCTCTTGGACCTGATCCTTCAAGCACTTCAACATTTAATCCTTCAACTTTTGCAATCCTTCTTGCTAGAGGTGAAATTTTGATAGCGCCTGAAATTTTGTACTCGGTCACGTCATCTAGGTGCACACGACCTTTCGCTCCAGAGCCTTTTACTTCGCGTAAGTCTATGCCATATTCTTTGGCATAGCTTCTCGCAGCTGGAGTAGCTCTCAATTTCATGTCTTTCATAGCTTCTCCTTTAACTATTCTTTGTTAACTGTCTTTAATATTGCATCCACTACTTTTTCAACACTTGGTTGAACTGCTTTTTCTAAGTTTGGTGCTGATGGTACGTGTGAATCAGCTGATGCTATACGTCTAATTGGTGCATCTAGGAAGTCAAATGCTTCACTTTCAGCAACTCTTGCAACTATTTCACCACCAAAACCTGATGTCTTAAATGAGTCGTGTACAACAATTAATTTTCCTGTCTTCTTGATTGATTCAAATATTATTTCTTCATCTAATGGAATCAATGTAACAATGTCAATAATTTCAACATCAATACCTTGTTTTTCAACTTCTTCTGCAGCTTTTTCTACTAGTTCAAAAGCCTTACCCCAAGATACGATTGTTACATCTTTACCTTCTCTAAATACTTTACCCTTACCTAATACACCGATGTTGTCATCTGATGCATCTACCATACCTTTTTTACCAAAGTGTGTTTTTGGTTCTAAGTACATAACTGGGTTGTTATCTCTAATAGCTGCTCTTAACATTGCATATGCATCGTTTGGATTTGAAGGTGCAACTACCTTGATACCTGGTATATGTGTAAACCATGCTTCTAATGTTTTTTGGTGTTGTGATGAAGCACCTGTACCAGCACCGTTTGCTGCTCTAAATGTAACAGGAACTGAAACTTCCCCACCTAGCATGTATCTCATTGGAGCTGCTTGGTTAACAATTGCATCCATAGCTATTGTTACAAAGTCCATAAATGTAAGGTCAACTATTGGTCTCATACCTAATGATGCTGCACCTGAAGCAGCACCAGTTATAGCAGCTTCTGAAATTGGTGTATCAATAACTCTTTCTGGTCCAAATTCTTCTATCATACCTACAGTAGTACCGAAGTCACCACCAAAAATACCTACGTCTTCACCCATTAAAAATACATCTTCATTTTGACGCATTTCATCTGTCATAGCTTGATTTATAGCATCACGCCATCTCATTTCTTTCATTTCGCCCATGATTAATCCTTTCTTTACTTTCTCTTATTTCTCTAACTAGTCTGCAAAATTGTCTTGGAAGGCAACTTCAACTTCTGGATAAGGAGCTTCTTTAGCAAATTTTACAGCTTCCTTAATATCCGCAACAGCCTTTTCTCTTATTTCGTCTAATTCTTCTTCAGTAGCTGTTTTATCTTCTAACAACACTTTTCTGAAAGCTTCAATTGGATCTCTTTCTCTCCATGAATCAATTTCTTCTCTTGATCTATATGCACCAGCGTCAGATGCTGAGTGACCAAACCATCTATAGGTCTTAGATTCTACTAAAACTGGTCCCTTACCTGATCTTGCATGTTCAATAGCTTCCATTGTTGCATCATAAACTGCTAATATATCGTTACCATCTTCAACAAGTATGCCAGGGATACCATAAGCTGGAGCTCTGTCTACTACGTTGTCAACATTCATAGCGTCGTTGATGTCCATTGAAATACCATATTTATTGTTGATTACATACCATACTAATGGTAGGTTCCATGTAGAAGCCATGTTTAATCCTTCGTGGAATGAACCTTCGTTTGTAGCTCCATCTCCCATAGCTGCTAAAACAATGTTACCTGTTTTTTTCATCTTTTGTACAAGTGCTGCACCAACTGATAGTCCGTGTCCACCACCAACTATACCGTTACATGACATGTTGTTTACTTCAAGGTTGAATACGTGCATGGAACCACCTCTACCTTTACAGTAGCCTGGTGCCTTACCAAGTATTTCAGCCATCATTCTTTTTAGGTCGATACCTTTTGAGATTGTTTGGCCGTGACCTCTGTGGTTTGAATACATAAGGTCTTCTTTTCTCATTGCATAAATAGCACCAACGTTTGCAGCTTCTTCACCTACTGAATAGTGAGTCATACCTGCTACTAAACCTCTTGAGTAAAGTTTAGATAATTCTAAGTCGAAATGTCTGATTTCTTCCATCAATCTCAACATATCCAACTTTTGTTCTTTTGTTAACTTGTCTGAATATTTACCCATAAATATTTCCTTTCTATAAAAATATATTTGTCCACTAATAATTATATAATAATTTCGTTTACATTTCAATAAAACGTTGAAATTTCAATGTTTATTAATTGTCAATCTTTTCTTCATGGTAAATTCCATGAGCTTCATCAATATCTTGTACAAAAACAATCCCTTTACCAGCTATGTTGATCTCTAAATCATTATTTATTTTTTCAACAACATTTTGAGCTATTTTACTATCAACAATTATCATGACAACTTCTTTTTCTGGTTCTATATCCATATTGAATACCTTCAGAGTTTCTTTTGAACCAGAGCCTCTGGCATGCAAGATGGTACCCCCTCTTGCTCCAGCTGCATTTGCAGATTCTACTACATCTTCTGCCTTACCTCTGTCCACTATAGTTGTAATAAGTTTAAACATAGGATCTACCACCTCATCTTTTTTAAGTTCATTTTCTAATAGACTACCACTAATAGCAGTTAAATTTGTTGTAAAAATAATACCTGTATTCTTCTTTTCTAAATTAAACTTAGCAACCAAAGTAGGCACTATTTTACTTGCAGATTCTTCATCCACTGCCATTATCAATAATTCTTTTTTTTCATTATATATAGAGAAAAAGTTTAGAAATTTATCACTAAGGGTTCCCTTAGCCTTATAAATAGTCCCACCTAAGGCTCCAAGTTTTTTTGATACTTTCAAGACTTTTGAAGCTTTATGATCAGGAACAATTACATGTATAAGCTTGTATGATGACATATTAAGCTCCTTTCGTTCTTTTTGTTTTTGTATTAAATATGATACCTAGTATTTGTAAGGCAACTATCGGTGCCATAGCAACTAAGGATATCATCCCGAAACCTTCTGTCAATAGGCTAGCTTGTGGACTAGCATCAGCAACTCCTTGGACAAAAGCCAAGATAAAGGTCGCTGTCATTGGGCCAGTGGCTGTACCACCAGCATCAAAGGCTATACCTATAAATAAGTTTGGTGTCCACTTCATCATGGATAAGGCTAAAATATATCCTGGAAGTAAGAAATACCAAAGTTTTATATTTGGATTTATTATCCTTAAAACTGATAAGGCTACGGCCAAACCAACACCTATACATAGGAAGATTGATACTACTGATTTTTTTACAGAACCAGAAGTAACATCTTCTATCTGGTTGGTCAATACATACACGGCTGGTTCAGCCAAAATGGTCACTAAACCAAGTAAGAATGTTATTATCAACAACCAGATATTAGTTTCCATAACAGCCAGTCCTTGTCCTAGTAGTACACCTACTTCGAAGAAACCACCATTCACCCCAAGTAAAAATACTAGCAAACCTACAAAGGATAAGAAAAATCCGGTTAAAATTTTTCTATTTTCTCTTTTATCCAGTTTAAAAACAAATAATTGTAAAATTATATAAATTAATAATAATGGCAGTAAAGAAACAACCGCTTCATTAAGCTGTTTGCTAAACATATCTATAAAGGGTTTCAAAATCTTATCTGTTGTTGTCATTTCAAGTGATAAATCATGTGAAAATGATTTTGTCCCGGTAAATATATCTAAAAACATAACCCCTACTATAGCCCCTGAAGAAGCCAAGGCTACTAATCCAAATGAGTCTTCCTCACTTGCGACCGAGTCTTTTTTCAACTTCGATATACCTGTTGATAAGGCTAGTATAAAGGGAACAGCCAATACTCCCGTTGTGGCCCCTGATGCATCAAATGAAATCGCTAAAAATTCTTCAGATGTAAAAATTGCTAGACCAAATATTATTGTATAAATTGCAAATAAGACATGTTTTAATTGAACATTAAAAAACACCCTTAAAAATCCTACCGATATCATAAAAGCCATTCCGACTGATACTACAACAAATAAACTTGTAGCTGATATAGCTCCTTGGGTAACAGTATCAATCTGCGCCCCTAAAACTAATAAGCCCGGCTCTGCTATCGATATAAAAAAACCTAAGATAAGACCACCTGCAACAACCAGCCATAGCTTGTTTGACCTGGCTAGTGATTCACCAACATGGTCCCCAAATGGTGTGATACCAATATCTACACCTATCAAAAACAGAGCCAGTCCTACTATAACCAGAACGGTTCCTATAAGAAATCTAATTAAAACTGGAGCTCCTAATGGAATCAAGGTGAAATTGACTATAAAGACAATTATAGCTATTGGAATCACCGTAGACGCCATCTCCTTTAATTTTTCCAATATTAAATTCAAAGCTTCCTCCTCATCATTTTTCTTTGGAATTATCTATACCCATTATCCCTAATAAGTAACTAGACAACTAGATGGTAGGCAAGTCTCTCTAGTTCTCCATCTATATAAACTCTTCCAACATATGAAAATTTATTCCTTTTGATATTTAACTGCATTACCTTGTTGTGTTTGTGGGTATCAATCCTAATATTATTTGACTTGCTTTTGGCAAAGTCCAAGGCTTTTTTGAATACACCCTTTTTCATTCCATTTGCAGCTAGCTTGTGGATAGCCACATAAGGCTCGTCATTTAGCCACTTACCATCAATATCTTCATAGTCTTTATCATAATCATAAAGGGAGAAAACTCCTAAAAGACCTTCGTCTTCCTCTATAATATACATTCTTTTTTGATCAATATCTGTGACCACTGACTCATATGTAGGCCTATTATCACCCCACTGGTCTGGATTACCAGTATCCTTCATAAACTTTCTGGCTTTCATATAAACCAGCATTATATTAGTTAGATCTTCTTTTGTAGCTAGTCTAATCATCTTATTTCAAACCCTTCAAACTCTTCATTTATCTCAGTTTCCGTCTTTTTTACCTTGTCAATGTCGGCAAAGGAATATTCATCCATCATTTTTATAAGATGGTCTATTTTTGCATCAGGACCTTGGATTACTGCCTTTACATTGCCATTATCAAGGTTTTTTACCCAGCCTTGAAGATTGAGTTTGTTGGCATAGTCAAAGATTGTATACCTAAAACCCACACCTTGGACACGTCCTGCAAAGATGCATTCGTAAGCCTTTGTTGGACTGTTTGGGAATATCGGCATTTCCTCTGCTTTTTTATTTTTAAATAAATCCCAAAAACTCATCTTATAACCTTTCTTGGATAAAAGCTTCTATTTCTTCAAAATCATCAGAAAATAGGAGGTCTTTTCTGGCCTCTTCATCTAAAAAACCTTCCCTAACCATGTCATCATACATTCTTTTTAGATTGTCATAATAGCCATTTTTATTATAAAGAATACAAGGATTTGGGTTTTGTCCAACCAAATACAAAGAATAGGCTTCAGTGATTTCTTCCATGGTGCCTGGTCCACCTGGTATAGCCAGGCAAACTTGGGACAATTCTCTCACCTTGTCCTTACGCTCTTGCATGGTTTGAGTTAGTATGTATTCGTCGCATTCTTCATATTTTTCTTCAATTTCTAGAAGAAATTCCGGCATCACTCCTATGACCTTACCACCCTTTTCTTTTACTCTTTTAGCAAGGACTCCCATGAGTCCCTTGGAATTGCCACCATAGACTAAGTTGTGCTTGTTTTCTACAATCCAGTCAGCAACTTCGGTAGCCGCTTCTGTGTAAATCTTATCTTTACCTGTTTTCGAACCCAAATAAACTAATATATTCATAATCTCTTCCTTTCCTATCTATTACTTCTATTATATTGCAAAGCTTTTCTTTGAGCAATTAAGCTTTACTTTATAAACTTTTTTTAACAATATTGAGAGTTTTTATTTTTCAAATTATCGTAAAATTGAAGGAAGGAGGCAGCATGTTAAGTTTTGAAAAGAATTTGGATAAAGAGATTTGTAGGCTGGAAAAGATACTTAATCACGTTTTGATGGTGGAGAAAGATTTGCCTGAGGGGAGTTTGAATGTAAATGGTAATAGAGCTTATTGGTATAAAGGCGGAGAGAGAACTTATATTCCTAAAAAATATAATGAATTGGCATATAAACTATGTTTAAATTCTTATATACCAAAGCTTAAAGAAAATGTGTTGAAAAGATTAAAAATCCTTAAAGAATACAAAGACTTTACTGAAAATAATCCTTTGGTCAATATAGAAAATGGCTTTAATAAAAATAAAAAATATTATCTAAGACCACTATATAAATCGTATAAAGACTTTTCGTCAGAATGGTTGAATGAAAATTATGATAGAAAAAAGTTAGAAATTACACCAAATACACTTACTACAAACAGAGGAGATGTTGTGAGATCCAAGTCTGAATGTTTAATTGCAAATTTTCTATATCAAAGAAAAATAGCTTATAGGTATGAGGCCGCCATTGAGTTAGAAGATGTGGATGGGTTCGGAAACAAGTTCAGTAGAAAAATTTATCCAGACTTCATGATCTTACACCCAAAGACTAGAGAAATTATTATTTGGGAGCATTTTGGAATGATGGATAATAACGAGTATTCAAGATCCGCATTACTAAAAATCAATAATTATATCAATAATGGCTATATTCCAGGTATAAATTTAATTTGTACATTTGAGAGTTTAGATGTTAATTGGAATGGAGTTGCAATTAATAAATTAATTGATAGTTTGTTTGTTTAATGTTTTATATTAATGAGTTTTTTAAATCTAAGTTTATAGGGATTGATATATAATAGATAATAGTTTTAACCAATTAACACTGTTGGCGCATTTCTGTATTATTGTCGCTTTTTGCGCCAC
>NZ_CAMPYN010000033.1 GCF_946998255.1 uncultured Helcococcus sp.
GATATGCTTTACTATCCAAGCAAGCTACCAAAACCAAAGAGGGTACAAGGCGCATTTGTTACAGACCATGAAATTGAAAGAGTTGTAACATATGTAAAAAACAAAAATATAGTTGAAGAAACTAATGATAGTTTTAATAAAAAAATAGAAGAAGTAAATAAGTCTAATGATTCATTAGATGAGGTGGATGAACTATTTGATGAGGCAGTTAGATTCGTTATTATGGAAGATACTGCATCAATATCTGCTATACAAAGAAGATTTAGGGTTGGTTATGCCAGAGCTGGCAGGATTATAGACCAAATGACCCTAAGTGGAATTGTAAGCGAGCAGGATGGTTCAAAGCCAAGAAATGTATTGATGACCTTAGATGAATATGAAAATATGTTAGGAGATGGAGATGTTAAAAATGAACTTAGCTAATAAATTGACCCTAATCAGGTTGTTTATGGTTCCAGTTTTTGTAATAGTTTTTAACATTTATGGTGTAGATTCTGTAATACCAGCTGTAATATTTGCTCTAACAGCAGCAACAGACTTTCTAGACGGCCATATAGCTAGATCTAGAAATCTAATCACTACTTTTGGTAAATTTATGGATCCTTTAGTAGATAAGGTGCTAACACAAGCTGGATTTATAGTCCTAGTTGGAGCCGGTTTGATACCTGCATGGCCAATGATTGTTATAATATTTAGAGAATTATTGATTGACGGCCTACGTATGCTTGCTGCATCAAGAAATATAACTATAGCAGCATCTATTTACGGAAAAGTAAAAACAACCAGCCAAATGATAACAATAATCTTATACTTATTAAGTGGCCAATTAACTTTTGTTCCATTATATGTATATAGCATTTTCTTATATTTATCAGTTATACTTACAATCATTTCAGGTTTAGACTACCTCATTAAAAATATTGAAGTTTTAGACTTAGACAATATATAGGAGGATAAATGACTGATATTGATTTAGAAAAGAAAAAAGCCCTCGATAGGGCCTTATCACAAATTGAAAAGTCATATGGTAAAGGATCAATAATGGTGCTTGGCGATGAAGCTGCAGTACCAAATATCGACGCTATTCCTACTGGAGCCCTTAACTTAGATATAGCTCTAGGTATTGGTGGTTTACCAAGGGGTAGGATAGTAGAAATTTATGGTCCAGAATCATCTGGTAAAACAACCTTAGCCTTACATTCTATAGCTGAAGCGCAAAAATTAGGTGGGATTGCTGCCTTTATTGATGCTGAACATGCCTTAGATGTAAATTATGCTAAAAATTTAGGTGTTGATACAGAAAACTTAGTTTTATCACAGCCTGATACTGGTGAACAAGCTTTAGCTATTACAGAATCACTAGTAAGATCAAATGCTGTTGATATAATAGTAGTTGACTCTGTAGCAGCCTTAGTTCCAAGAGCTGAAATAGAAGGGGACATGGGGGATACTCATGTTGGTCTACTAGCTAGACTTATGTCCCAAGCCTTAAGAAAATTAACAGGTATAGTTGCAAAATCAAATTGTACTGTAATTTTCTTAAACCAATTAAGACAAAAGATTGGTATTATGTTTGGTAACCCTGAAACCACAACAGGTGGTATTGCTCTTAAATTCTATTCAAGTGTAAGACTTGATATTAGAAGAAAAGAACAAATCAAAGACAAGGATGAAGTAATCGGTAACTCAACTCAAGTTAGAGTTGTTAAAAATAAGGTTGCTCCACCATTCAAAGTAGCTACATTTGATATTATGTATGGTACAGGTATTTCAAAGACAGGTACAATACTTGATACAGCTGTAGACTTTGGAATTATTGATAAGGCAGGTTCTTGGTATTCATACGATGGTGAAAGACTAGGACAAGGTAGAGAAAATATAAAAACCTACCTAGAAGAAAACCAAGATGTATGTGATGAAATTGAAGCAAAAGTTAGAGAACATGCTAAAAGCTTACAATATGGTAAGCAAGAAGAAGTAGTTGAAGAAGATTCAGATAAAATAGTATAGCATCTAATAGGAGGCAATATGGATATAGTATATTATGTTCTTGCCTTGCTTGTGGGAGTTATAATTGGGTATATTATTGTTTCAATTATGAAGAAAAAATCTGATAGGAACAAGATTAGTTCTGCTGAGAATATTTCCAGAAGAATTATCGATGATGCTAACAGAGATGCTGAAAATATAAAAAAAGAAAGTTTGTTGACAGCTAAAGAAGAAGTATATAAATTAAAACAAAATATAGAATTAGAAGAAACTAAAAAACGTAACGAACTTAGCAAACAAGAACAAAGATTAAATAAAAGAGAAGATCTTTTAGATAAAAAAGAAGACAGCTTAGATAAAAAATCAGAAAAACTTGATAGAAAACAAGAATCATTAAATGCTAAGCTTAAAAATGTTGAAGAAAAAGAATTACAAATAGACGAAAGTCTAGAAGAACAAAAGTTAGAATTAGAAAAAATCGCTTCATTAACCAATGAAGAGGCTAAACAAATTGTTTTAGACATGGCAAATGAAGAAGCAGAACACCAAAGAGCTCTTATAGTAAGAGACTACGAAGCTAGGATAAAGGAAGATCAAAATAAGCTAGCTAGAGAAGTTATTACTAGAGCCGTTCAAAGACAAGCTTCTGATGTTGTAGCCCAATCATCAGTTACCCTAGTAACCCTTCCAAACGACGATATGAAGGGTAGGATAATTGGTAAAGAAGGTAGAAACATTAGATCTTTTGAAAATATAACAGGTGTAGACGTTATAATCGATGATACACCAGAAGCAGTAGTATTATCATCATATGATCCAAAGAGAAGAGAAATTGCTACTATTACATTAGAAAAATTAATGATTGATGGTAGGATTCATCCAGCTAGGATAGAAGAAGTTTACGAACTAGCTGTAGAAGAAGTTGAAGATAGGATTAGACAATATGGTGAAGGTGCTGCAGAAAGAGCTCGTGTTCATGGTCTACCACATGAAATAATAAGGACACTAGGTACACTAAACTTTAGAACTTCTTATGGACAAAACGTTTTAGAACACTCAGTAGAAGTAGCTAATATAGCCGGTAACCTAGCAACCGAATTAGGCATCAATGCAAGAACAGCTAGAAGAGCTGGTCTTTTACATGATATAGGTAAGGCTTTAGACCAAGAAGTTGAAGGTACACACGTTGAAATTGGTGTAAGACTATTAAGAAAATATAAGATCAATGAAGAAATTGTTCATTGTGTTGAAGCTCACCACTTTGATGTACCATTCAATTCACTTGAAGCTATGGTTGTACAAGCTGCAGATGCTATTTCAGCAGCAAGACCAGGAGCAAGAAGAGAATCAATAGAAGCATACTTACAACGACTTTCAAACCTTGAAGAAATTGCTAATTCATATGATGGCATTAAATCAGCTTATGCTATTCAAGCTGGTAGGGAAATAAGAGTTATAGTAGAACCAGATAAGATATCTGATGATAAGATAACCTTACTATCTCAAGAAATTGCCCATAGAATTGAAGAAGAATTAGAATATCCAGGTAAGATAAAAGTTCATGTTATAAGAGAAATAAGAGCTTCAGCCTATGCAAAATAAAATAAAATTGTGATAAAATAGGTCTGATATACTATAAAGTAAATCAGATCTATTTTAATTTAGGAGTAAATATGTTTAAGCATACCACTGATGAAATTGTAATGATCAAACCAAAAAGATTTGATTTTAATGAAGAAACTGCAGTGAATAATATTTATCAAAATAATGATAATAAGTCGCCTGAAATCATTCAAAAGAGGGCCTTAGAAGAGTTTAATGGCTTAGTAGATGCTATTAGGTCTAAGGGAGTAAAAGTAAATATAATCGAGGATACCACCATTCCTCATACACCTGATTCCATCTTTCCAAATAATTGGTTTTCCACTCATGAAGATGGATTTTTAGTAATCTATCCAATGTTTGCTGAAAATAGGCAGGAAGAAATATATAAATTTAAATCGAAAGTTGAAGAAATAGCTAGAAATAAAACTCCTGGGGAATTAAATATACTCGACTATTCGGACTTAAGAAAGAAAAATAAGGTACTTGAAGGGACTGGAGCTATTGTTATAGATAGGAAGAATAAAACTGCATATACCTCCTTATCTGAAAGATCTGACAAGGCTCTATTCTTGAAATGGTGTGAAGATACAGGCCATAGACCTTGTTATTTCAAATCTTACCAAGATGGAGAGCTAATTTATCATACAAATATAATGATGGGAATTGGTGAAAAGAAGGCTCTGGTATGTCTTCAAGCCATAGATGAAGAGGATAGGGGAAGAGTAAAAGAGTCTTTGGAAAAAGATGGTAATGAAATTATAGAAATTAATCCTGACCAATTAAAAGCTGGACTTGGAAATACATTAGAACTTAAAGGATCTGATGGAAACAATTTTATAGTCATGTCTACCAATGCCTATAAGTCACTAAATGAGAAACAAAAATTAGCTATAGAAAAAACTACAGAAATAATACATGCAGATGTAAGCACAATAGAATTTTATGGTGGTGGATCTGCTAGGTGTATGATAGCAGAAATTTTTTAATCAAATAATTTAATCTGCTACATTTTAAATTACAAAACATATAATAGAAAAAGAGAGAAGCTATTTCTCTCTTTGATTATTTTAAATAAATATTTTGATATAAAAATTAGCTGTAGTTATAAAAGTAGGGTAATATGGATATAAAAATGTTTCCATATAAAAATATAAAGTTTGTCACAAAATAATAATTTTGTGACAAAACCCATTCTTTTAAACCCAGATGGAGAGACCTGATAAGATTCAGCCTTCTAGCCAATCTTTAAGTCATTTATCATCATTTTTATATTTAAGCAATTTTGTAGGCTCTTATATGTCTCTCAAAAATTATAGAAATATTTTCTAAATGTATTTCTTATCCTTTACTAAATACTTTCTACTAAATCTATTCTTATATTTTATATATCCCTTGTCCATACTTTTAGATAATCAAATCAAAGATTATTATTCTTCTATTATAATATCTTATACTTTATATTGTTATTGCCTTATACTATTTATTTACTGGATATATCAACTAGATATTATAGTTATATTATATAAAACACACATAATCCTATCTATTTATAGTAAATACTGCTATAACTCCAGAAAAACATCTTATAAACGTGATGAAATAGCCATTTGTCTCTAATTTGCGTTTTAAGAGCTTTTTGCTTATATAGATAAGTAAATATATGTCCGTTTTAGGCTAAATTAGGTCTTATTTGGAAATTTTTCTTTTTATAAGTGATTTATTAAATATAGATTCATTATTTAAATGTTTTTCCATTAAATCCCTTATAAAAAGTTTATGCCATGTGGCATTTTTATTTTCAGTTTTTAAGGACGGATAAATTGAACCTCTTTGAATATAATCATGACTTACAATAGTATATTCTTTTTCTGGATCAAGTTTTTTATTATCTATAGTAATTATTAATGGATCTTTTTGTATTTTTACATTTGAGGAAAATGACAGGTCTCCAATTATTTTACCTCTAAAACCTGGACCACTAGTAGGTCTTCTTATATAATCTTGGTCTTGTGACAGGATTACAGCTTTTAATATGTCCGAACCCTTGACCTTGTATTTAGTTGGATTCAATTTAGATGGGATTGTATCTAACAAAGTTAGTCTAGAGATTGGCTTAGTTAAGGAATTATTAGCGATGCCGTTGTGCATAATTGCTAAATCTCCAGACATTTCTGCAAGGATTGAATCACATATAAAGTTTATCAGCTGACATTCTTCATATGGTTCATATGAAAGGCTATCAATGGCTGTAATTTCTTGGGATAGGATCTTTATAGCAAGGTCAGTCTTTGCTTTATAGATTTCATCAAATTTTGTATTTTCACTATCTTTTAGGTATTTATGGTCGATATCTTTAATAGTTAATTTTTTATCAATTAAAGATAAATCTATTATTCCTAGATTTTCACCACGACCAGATTGGGAATATTGCTTGTCTATCCAAACATTATGCGAATGACCACCTAGGATAAGGTCTATTTGCGGATATTTTTTGATAAAGATCTCATCCATCCAAAGGCCACTATGCGAAAGCAAAATCAAAAAATCATATTTACCCTTGTTAGCCTCAAGTTCTCTTTCTATAGCTTCATAAGGATCTGTAGTTATCAGGTTTCCATTCTTTAAAAATGTGTTATAGGCACCAGCCTTGAATCTTGAATTAAAATATGGTGACAAGGCAACAATTAAAAAATTAATGCCATTTTTTCTTATGATTATAGAACCTTTTAATCCTTCAATTAAATTTCCTGATCCATCACTTACATTAGCACTTAGCAAAGGAAACTTATTGACTAAGCTACTTATGGCATCATAGCCTAGGTCAAGCTCATTGTTTCCTATAGCCATAGCATCTAGTTTAAAAGAAAAGGCTAGTTCAAGGGCAGATTGTCCCCTATCGGCTTGGACTATAAAGTTACTTAAGTCGGCAAAGTCTCCACTATCTAAGTATAAATCTTCATCATTTTTATTTTCAATTATATAGGCACTTGCTTTCTTATAAAAATCAAAGTTACTATGTATATCATTTGTATGGTATATTTTCATATATTTTCTCCCTTATTTTGTTATTATAACATTTAAAATAAGATCAAATATAGTATATAATAGCTTTAGGAGGAATTATGTACAAGGATATTCCATATTTCTTAAGAGATTTTTTAAGTTATTTGAAGACAATTAAGGGACTATCACCAAACACAGTCCATGAATATTATTATGATTTAAGATTATATTTAAAATTTATGACCTATAGGCTCAACTTATTAGATTTTGAAGAAGAAGAGATTGAAGATATTGATATAAGAAAGCTTAAGGTTGAAGACTTAAAAGGAATCAGCATTATAGACTTGCATTCATACATATCATATAGGGACAATGACAGGGACAATTCAACTACTACCAGGTCTAGAAAGGTTTCTTCTCTCAGGACTTTTTATAAGTATTTAAATACTGTTGCCAAGACTTTGGATGAAAACCCAACTTTAGAGTTAGAATTGCCAAAAATGAAAAAAAGAAATCCGGTTTATATGACCTTTGATGAATCAAAAAGACTGTTGGAAGTGATAGCACAGGAGAAAAATGCTTTCCTTAGATATAGGGACTTTGCTATAGTCTTACTATTTTTAACTACTGGTATAAGACTTTCCGAACTTACATCTATGGATACTACAAGTCTAAAAGACTTGGAATTTACAGTTGTTGGTAAGGGTAACAAGGAAAGAGTTGTCTATATGACAGAAGCTGCAAAGTATGCTATAGACCAATATTTGATGGTAAGACCAGACTTAGAAGAAGAAAAGGCCTTATTTTTAAGTAATAGGCATACAAGGATGTCTAATAGGGCTGTCCAACATATGTTAGATAAGTACCTAGCCAAGGCTGGATTTGATACTAGGAAGTATTCAGTCCACAAGTTAAGACATACAGCAGCTACACTTATGTATAGAGAAGGCGTTGATATTAGGACCCTACAAAAGGTATTAGGTCATAGTTCGGTTGCAACCACACAAATATATACCCATGTGGCTGATGACAGTGTTAAAAGTGCTATAAGCCATAATCCTTTAAATGATATTAAAATGACTGAAGAAAAATCAGAAAAATAATAACAAAGAGAAAGACTGTTTACACAAAAAAAGTGTTCACAGTCTTTTAACTTTCTATTATGAAATTAATAAGTTCTTTTATTTTATCTACGTATCTATTTTCTTTTATCAAATAACTCCACAAGCTAACATTTGGAAATAAAAATAAGTCTACTATCTTCCTATAAGAATCCCAAACTTCTATTTCTATCTTATCTAATTTATAATAGGTAAAGATATAATTCAGTAAGTCTTGTCGGTAGTTGGTCATCTTATCAAAAATTTCTTTAGCAGAAAATTTTTTGAAATCCTCTACTGATAAATCATACCTTGTTTCATTTAATATATGATTTATATTCACTTCCTTACCCGCCATGTTAAAATCGATTAGTCCTATAAATTTTCCATCTTTTATCAAGATATTTGAAGGATTTAGATCGCCTTGTATAGAGCATTTTCTTAAATTTTTTATCTTGTCTTTTATAAGGTCTCTACAATCTTTGTTTATCTGATCAAGTTTCGAAACTAAATCTAATTCATCGATATCAAGTAGAGCCTCTCTCAATAAAAGATAATTCTCTTCTTTTTCATCTATATTATCATCCCATTCCGACAAGTCGATTATAGACCACATACTATTTCCAGACATAAGGTCTTTATCAGTATATGCGGTCATATATTTCGAAGTTTCCAATAAAACTTGCAACTTTATGTCTTCGCTATATTCTTCACTTGCACATATTTTATATGGAGCATATTCCTCTATCCAAGCTATAAAAGCTATATTTTCAAAATCAAATTCGTATAAGTGAGTATGGTATTTTGATAACTTGTATCTTGGAGCATATATACCGCTTTTATTATAGTTATCAATAAGCTTGTCAGATTCTATGAAATATTCTTCATTATAGATTTTGCTTGAAACAATTTTAAGAATCCATTTATCATCTATATTAAATTGAGCCCTAATATCACTTATAGATCGTGATGAATAATGAATTAACTCAATATTCTGATACTGTATTTGAAAATAAGTGCATATAGCTGATAAAAGCTTACCATTATTTTTTATTTTATCTATTATATTTTTACAATCCATAATCAATCCTTGATGGATAATAAATTAAAAGTTTAGTAAAGTTATTTAGCTAAGAAAATATTATATTTTTCCCTATCAAAAACTACGTCTAATTCTCCAATAAAATTACTATACATGTCTGGGTAACAGAAACCTTCTTTAAATCTATATAATCCATCTAAAGAATCTAAGGAATATATTCCACCGAAATCAAAGTAATCATATCCATTTTCCCTAGACCATTTAATTTCTTCCCATATCATATTGTAGTTTGGCATTTTATTTCTATGTTCATTTGAACTAGCTGCATATAGGTAGTATACCTTATTTCCATAAGGAATGAGTATTGATGATGATAGGGCTTCTCCTTCATAGTAAGTAGTAAATATTTTACCACCGCTATGGTCTATAAGTCTTTGGAAATAATCTTTTGGCCTGTAAGTCACACCTTGTCTTTCAGCCATAATCTTTGTAAGCTCATAAAACTTATCTAAGGTCTTCTCATTTGTTTCTAAAACAGTTTCTACACCGCTTTTAAATGATTTTCTAAGGTATCTTCTAGTTGATGAAGAAAAACCCTTAAATAATTCATCTTCACTCATACCAGAAATAGGTAAGATCATATTATGTCGTGGTTGGCTAAATGAATGCTCATCTTCGCCATAAGTCCTAAAATCGTAGCCTCTTTTTCTATATTCATAGATAGTTTTTTCATTAAAGATAACTTCAGGATCAATCCTTAATAAGAATGCATTGTACTTATCCTTTAAAACACTAGCTTCTTTTATTAACTCATCAACTAAATCGTAATCCTTAAAGTCGCAAACTGGACCTCTTGGTGCGTAAAGGAAGTACCCGCTATCTTTATTTTCGATTCCTAAAACGGTTAAAGCAGCTGCTATTTGATTATTTCTTTCAACATAAACATAATCAACTGACCAATTGTTTTTTACCTTTGCCCAATTTGGGTCTTGCATTGGTTTAGCAAACTTTGAATTTCTAACATATTCTTTATATCTATTAAAGTCTTCTTGACTTTCAACTAATGGCATTTCTACTCCTAAATATTTTACTCTCAAATACTTATTATAACAGTTTTCAGTTTAATAACAAAGTTTATTATAGAAAACTAAATGTTCTCTCTAAATAAGGAGATAACCTTGCCCAGTATCTCCATATACTCAGGGATAATCGGTTCCATAGAAGAGTTTTCAGGAATCAGCATGACCTGTCCATTCTTTTTATAAAGTCTCTTTACTGTAGCAGAATCTTCTATAAGTGCTACAACTATTTCTCCATGGTTAGCATAATTTGTTTTTTCTACTAAGATCAAATCATCTTCTAATATACCAGCTTCAATCATGGAATCCCCTTTTACCTTTAATAAGAAATAGTCCTTATTTTTAGTAATATGTGTAGGCACTGGATAATATGACTCTATATTTTCTTCAGCATAGGTTGGACTACCAGCAGCGATATTACCTAGAACAGGTATATCAATAGTCTCTTCCTTACTAGATAAAATCTCATCTTCATATTCATTATCTACCAAAAGCTTGATGGCTCTTGATTTTAAATTTGATTTTTCTATATATCCTTCTTTTTCTAACTTGGTTAAATCATTTGAAACAGTAGATGTTGATTTTATACCAACGCCATTTTGTATATCTCTTACTGTCGGTGCTAACTGGTTTTTTGCTATAAATTGTTTAATAAAATCTAAAACTTGTTTTTGTCTATCGTTCATATCAGGCTCCTATCTTTATCTAAATTATAGCAAAATACACAAAAGAAAACAAATGTTCTTTTTTTGTTGACATAGAACAAATGTTCTGTTAATATAAGTATAGAAAAGAACAAATGTTTGATTGAGAGGTAGATATGAGATTTAGAATTAAAGATCAAAGAAAATTCAACAGATTTATAATAATGAGCCTTAGCCTTATTACTTTATTAGTATTTTTTACATTTAATGTTTTCGGAAATAGTATTGTAGAAGGTAGGTCAGAAAACCAACCTAGCTTAATAGTTAAACAAGGTGACAGCCTATGGACAATAGCTGAACAAATCAACTCTAAAAAAGATGTAAGACAAGTAGTTTATGAGATTAAAGAGTTGAATGGATTAACTGGTTCAAATATCCAACCAGGTAAAAGATTGTATATTCCTAAATAATATTTATTCGATAAAGATCCCCCATTTTATGGTAAAATATAATAATTGGGGGATCTTATGTTTTTAAATGAATTTGACCAGATTTGCGTGATAATAAGCACCGCTTCTAAAAACTATGATGATATTGCAAAAAAAATAGATAATAAATTTTCCAATATCCTTGATAAAAATAAATATAAAATACATCTAACAAAAGATGCTAATTCAGTCACCAATATTGCCCATGACTTCGCAAGTAAAAATCCTGGCCAACTTATCATTACCGTTGGTGGAGATGGGTCTCTAGGAGAAACTGTTAATGCTATTAGAGGCAAGGATATTATATTCTCCTTTTTACCTAATGGTACAGGAAATGATTTTTCTAGGACTGTTTATCCTAAATTATCCTTTGACCAAATATTAGATAAGGTTGAGAGTCTTGAAATTAAGGATATAGACTTGATTAGAGTCAATGACGAGCTATGCTTAAATGCTTTCTCTTTTGGTTTTGAAAGTCAGGTACTAAAAAAATCTTTAGAATTAAAAGATAAGTTGGGTAAGTTTAAAAAGCTTTCTATCATATTAGCTGTGGCATTAAATTTGACCAAATTGTCTACCTATAAATATAAGTTAACATGCAAACTAGCAGATGGTACAAGTCATGATTCTATAAATGATAGGTATATCACTGCTGTGACAAATGGTAAATTTTATGGGACTGGATTCCAACCAGCACCCTATGCTGAAATAGATGATGGGATTTTAAATTTTAACTCTCTAAAGAAAGATAAGTTTGTAAAGCTGCTTGGGTTTTTAGCAAAATATAAGAGCGAAAAGCATATGAAACTTCCTATCAGTGAAAACTTTGAGCTACTAAGCGGTCGTATAGAATCCTTAGATGGACCAATGATAGGAAATATTGATGGAAATATGAGAGAATTTACAGTAATAGACTTTGAGGTCTTAAATAAAGCACTAAAGCTTGGTATCTTTAATGGATAGTTACCAAGCTTTTTTTCATTATAAAATAGATGGTTATTTTTTCCTTATAAATAAAATCCTCAGAGAGTTTAACACTGCTATTAGAGACACTCCAACGTCAGCAAAAACTGCTGCCCACATATTGGCACGACCTATTATTCCAAGTATCATTACAATAAATTTAACTCCAAGGGCAAATACGATATTTTCCATGGCGATTAGTTTTGTCTTCTTAGAAATTCTGTGGAATAGAGAAAGTTTTTTAAGTTCATTTCCCATTAGGGTAACATCTCCCGACTCAATTGCCGCGTCACTTCCCAGTTCTCCCATTACAATTCCCACGTCTGAAATCCTAAGCACTGGTGCATCGTTTACTCCGTCACCTACAAAGGCAACTCTACCTTCTGCTCTCTCTTTGATTTCGTTAAAGGACTTAACCTTGTCCTGTGGCAATAGTCCAGCTCTATAATCATCAAGATTTAATTCTTTTGCAACTTCACTTGCTGCAACTTTTCTGTCTCCTGTTAGCATAATAATATTTTTTATGCCTTGCCCTTTAAGTTCTTTAATGGTTTCCTTAGCATCTTTCTTTAAGCTGTCTGCAATTTCAATATGACCTAAAAATTTTCCATTCTTAGCCACATATATCAATGTGCCAGAGCTTTTCACTTCTTCAACTAAAATATTATTTTCTTTTAAAAGCTTGCTATTTCCTAAAAGAATTTCTTCTTCATCGAATTCACCACTAAGGCCCTTTCCCGGAATATCCTTAATATTTTTTATATCTAGGTTAACTTCATCTTTGTAATAGTCTCTTATGGACTGGGCTATTGGGTGGTTTGAATGTTCCTCCATCTTTTTAACCATAGATAGTAGTTCTTCTTCTGTGCATGACTTTGCTGAAACATTTATAACTTTAAACGAACCTTCTGTTAATGTTCCAGTCTTGTCCATTATAATTGTATCAACCTTCGACATGGACTCTACATAGTTTGAGCCCTTAACCAAAATACCATGTTTGGAGCTTACACCTATTGATGCAAAGTATGCCAGTGGAATTGATATTATCATGGCACATGGACATGAAATTACTAAAAAGGTCAGTGCTGTGTATATCCACTTTTTAAATTCTTGATTTAAAATAATTGGAGGTAAGATTGCAATTACGATCGCCGCTATAACTACAATTGGTGTGTAGTATCGAGCGAACACCGTAATGAAGTTTTCTGTTTCAGACTTCTTGTTGGAAGCATTCTTTACTAAGTCCAGTATTTGACTTACTGTTGAATCCTTGTATTCCTTTTGTACCTTTGCCTCTATAACACCTTCATTGTTAATGGATCCAGAAATTATTTCATCTCCAATGGAAACATTTAAAGGAATTGACTCTCCTGTTATTGAAGATGTGTCAAGGGATGACTCCCCTTTTATCACCACTGAATCCACTGGAACTTTTTCTCCAGGAAGTATTCTTATAATGTCTCCAAGTTTTAAAACTTCAGGCTTTACAACTTCAGTCTTTCCATTTACAAGTAAATTGGCAGACTCCGGTTTCATCTTAACCAAGTTTTTAATTGACTTGGTGGAACTGTCAACGGCCTTGTCTTGTAAATACTCTCCAAGGGTATACAGTAACATTACCATGACTCCCTCTTCCCTTTGCCCAATGGCAATGGCACCTAGGGTTGCAATGGTCATTAAAAAGTTTTCATCAAAAATCTGTCCCTTAGTAATATTTATAAATGCAGTTTTTAATATTGGAAAACCCACTACAAGATAAGCTATAAGTTCAAGGGCAATGTTAAGAGTATTATTCTTGCCCTTTATTAAATACGCCACTGCCATAAGTAGCGCAGAAATTGCCATGGTAATTAATTTTTTCTTTGACCCTGGCTCTTCCTCTTCCACTTCTTCCATTTCTTCCACAACTCTAAATCCAGTTCCCGGTTCAATTCTATCAACTATTTCCTTACATTCTTTAAGGATCTGTTCATAGTTACCATCTTTCGTTTCCAAATTCAAAGTGCTATCTATTACATTTACGTTTGCAAGTTTTATATTTGGCAGATTATTTATCTCTCTTTCAATTTTTGCACCACAGTTGGGACAATTTAATCCATTTAATTTAACTTTCATAATCACTCCATAATGTGGTCAAGTCCACTACTTATAATTTCATTTATATGCCCGTCATCTAATGAATAGTAAATGACCTTTCCATCTCTTCTGTTTCTAACAAGCCTTGCCTGTTTTAAAAGTCTTA
>NZ_CAMPYN010000034.1 GCF_946998255.1 uncultured Helcococcus sp.
GGATTGTTGGCAGTTTTAATCATTTTATTTACAAAGAAAAATAAGAAAAAATAATAATTTTTAATGGATCTTAACTTAAACTAAGGTCCATTTTTTTTGTCAAAAGACCTAATATTTATTATACTTAATATGTGTCCAAAGATAACTTTGTTAAATAAAAGGACTGAGAGGTAATAATGATTGAAATCAAAAATTTAAAAAAGGTTTTTGATAATGGTTTTGAAGCTTTAAAAAGCATAAACCTTAATGTAGAAGAAGGTGACTTAGTTTGTTTACTAGGACCATCAGGTTGTGGTAAATCAACTATATTAAACTTAATATCAGGCTTATTAGATCCTACAGAAGGAGAAATTAAGTTTGATGGTAAATCTATTGTGGAACTACATCCAAAAGATAGGGGAATAGGACTTGTATTCCAAAACTATGCCCTTTATCCTCATATGACTGTTTTAGAAAATGTTATGTTCCCACTTACAGTTGGAAAAAACAAAAAATCTAGAAAAGAAGCAGAAGAAATTGCAAGAAAATATATGAAGATAACAGATATAGAAGAACTTGAAGATAAAAAGCCAGGAACTATGTCTGGTGGTCAGCAACAAAGGGTTGCTATCACAAGAGCCCTTGTGCAAAATCCTAGAGTTTTGCTTTTAGATGAGCCTTTAAGTAATCTAGATGCTAGATTAAGATTAAAAATAAGAGAAGAAATTAGAAGATTAGTAAAAGAGATTGGTATAACAACTATATTTGTTACCCATGACCAAGAAGAAGCCTTATCAATAAGTGATAAGATTGTTCTTATGGATGAGGGTGTTGTACAACAATATGATATACCACACAACCTATACTTAGAACCAGCAAACTTATTTGTTGCTAAATTTATTGGTAATCCTGTAATCAATATTTTTGAAAGCAAGTACGAAAATGGTGTATTAAAAGCTGGGGAATTAAATATTAAATC
Organism: uncultured Helcococcus sp.; assembly: GCF_946998255.1. Taxonomy (GTDB): domain Bacteria; phylum Bacillota; class Clostridia; order Tissierellales; family Peptoniphilaceae; genus Helcococcus. The sequence goes on from NZ_CAMPYN010000034.1 coordinate 959, forward strand.
ATCTAAATTAAATCAAGAAAAATTTAAAACTCAGCTAGAAGAAAATAAATCATACTTTATTGGTATAAGACCAGAATACTTCTTAATGAGTAAAGATGATGAAGATGCAATTGATATTGAAGTAGAATCAATAGAGTTAATTGGTAAAGATTGTATAATAAACTTTGAATTAGCAGGTAAATTCGCCAAAACTATTATAGACTCAGACCATAGGGTAAGTCCAGAAGATAAGTTAAGACTTACAGTTGATTATGACAACATATACTTGTTTGAAAAGGATGGAAAGAGGATATACTAATGAAAAAATTATTTAGATATAGAGCTGAAAACTCACCGAGAGGGTGGTTATTCTTAGCTCCAGCACTAATATTTATTGCTATATTTAATGTTACACCTCTGATTAGAACATTTGTTATAGCCTTTCAAAAGGGGACATTGAACAATCCGGAATTTGCAGGTATTAGCAATTTCCAAAGAGTTTTAGCTGACCCGGTTTTTCATAAGGCTATAAGGAATACAGCTTTATATGCATTTATAGTTGTTCCAGCAGGTATGGTTATTTCTTTATTTATTGCCATGTCTATTCATAAAAGAATGAAATTGAAAAAGGTTTGGGAATCAATATTTTTCCTACCTTACCTTACATCTATGATTGCGATTGGTATAGTATTTAGATTTTTATTTAACCAAGACTATGGTTTAATAAATTATCTATTAGGGTTATTTGGTGTTTCAAATATTAACTGGTTGAACTCACCAGAAATGTCAATGACAACTGTTATAATCTTTGGTATATGGATGGGATTAGCCTTTAATATTATAATTTTATTAACAGGTTTAAGAAATATTGATGACTCTTACTATAAAGTTGCAGATATGTTTGGGGCAACTAAGAGAGAACAATTCTTTAGAATTACTCTACCACAACTTATTCCAACTATAACATTCTTATTATTAATGAATTTTATTTCTGCATTTAAAATATATGGACAAGTCTTTTCACTCTTTAATGGTAGACCAGGGGTAGCAAACTCTGCTACAACAGGAGTGTTCTATATATTTACAGAATTCTATACTAATAATAATTATGGTAAGGGTATGGCTGCAGCAGTTATATTATTTGTAGTTATTCTAATATTTACATTAATTCAAAGATTAATAATGAAGAAAATATCAAAGTAGGTGAATATGAAAAAGTTTAATGATTTAATAATGAAAATTGTAATCATTGCCTTAGCAATTATTACACTGTTTCCATTTGTGTATATGCTTTTATCTTCTTTGATGTCATATCAGGAAGTTAATTCAATACCTCCAACATTAATACCAAGTAAACCTTTATTCCACAACTATGTAGAAGCCTTCCAGAAGGCTCCATTTGCAAGATACTTCTTTAATACAGTATTTACAGCTACAGCAACTACTATTATGACATTGATCACAACAGTTTTGGCTGCATTTGCATTTGTTAAATTACAATTTAAAGGTAAAAATGTTGTTTCTTTAATATTTGCAGCTTTGCTGATGGTACCATATGAAATAACAGTATTTACAAATTATCAAACTATTCTTAAATGGGGATTTGTTGATACCTATATTGCACTGATACTACCACATTGCGCATCAATATTTTATATATTCTATTTAAGAGGCTACCTACAATCAATACCAATGTCCTACTATAATGCGGCTAAGGTTGATGGTGCTTCAGACTTAGAATTCATATGGAAAATATTGGTTCCAATTTCTAAACCAGCCTTATTTACAATGGGGATATTAAGTTTCATATCCGGATGGAACTCATTCTTATGGCCAATCTTGGTAACTAACGAGAAAAATATGAGGTTGATATCAAATGGTCTTGCAGCCTTTACATCAGAAGCTGGTTCTCAAACCCAGTTACAAATGGCTGCTTCAGCAATAGCTATTGTACCAATTTTGATATTGTACTTTGTATTTAGAAGCCAAATTATGAGAGGGGTATCTAGAAGTGGACTTAAGGGATAAAAAGACAAAGATTACTTTTTATCAAGGAATGAGAACCATAGGTGGGACTATAATTGAAGTCAATTATGGCAAGGATAGTATTTATTTCGATTTTGGTTCTGAATTTAAACCAGAAATAGATGATAAGAATATAGATGGACTAGCCAATTTGATCAATTATGGTTTTGCTGTTGATTTAAAAGGCATTTATGATAGGAAGCAAACTAAAGAAGATTCAGAATTTTATAAAAATAAAGGAGTCTTCATATCGCATATACATTTGGACCATACTAAGATGATAAATTATATAGATGAAGAAATTCCTGTATATGCAAGTAAAGACACAGTTACTTTGCTTAAATCGTTAAATTTCAATAATGATTTTTTATATGCTAACTCAAATCTAAAAGATAATACTAGGAAAGTAATTCCAGTAAACTATGGAGATGTAATCACTATAGGCGAAATACATGTTGAGTTTATAAGGGTAGACCATGATGGTTATGGAGCTTGCGGGTTTTTAATTCGTACACCGGATTTATCAATTGCATATACTGGTGATATTAGATTGCATGGCTATAGAAAAGAAGATAGTTTGAATTTTATAGAAAAAGCCAAAGACTGTGATATTTTAATTATTGAAGGTGTGTCGGTATCTTTCATCGATGAGATAGATGAATTTAAAACAGATGGTGAACTTTCTGAAGTAAGTTTAATAAAAAAATTTGATAGAATATTAAAAGAAAATTCAAACAAACAAATAACTTTTAATTACTATCATGCTAATATAGAAAGAATTTTAGAGATAGAAAAACTAGCTATTAAAAATAATCGAACATTAGTTTTAAATGATTTTTATGCTTATATTTTAAGAGAAGTTACAGGTAAAGAAGTCCATTTTTATGGTGATTATAAAAAATACAAGTTGGATGAAAGCTTAAGGGTGGATACAAGTGTATTATTAAAAGATCATTCTAAATACTTATGGCAATTATCTAAGGAAGAATTACACTTACTTGACCATATGCTTGTTGGGGGCATATATATACACTGCGATTCAGATCCGCTTGGAGATTTTGACATAAATTACAAGCCTTTTATGGAAATGTTTAAAAAACATAAAATAAATGTAATAGAATTAAAATGTAGTGGACATGCCTTTCCTAAAGACTTGATATATATTATTGACCAAATAAAGCCGGACTTATTGGTACCAATACATTCACAAAAACCGGAAATGTTGTATAATAAATATGGTGATAGATTATTACCAGAAAAAAACCAAACAATTTATGGGAGGAAAAATGAAAAAAAGTAGATTGATAGCTCTTGTTTTAGCTTTAGTAATGGTTTTTGCAGCCTGTTCTAAAGGTGGAAACACAAAGGAAACTGGTAAAGAAACTGGAACTGAAACAGGTTCAGGGGAAAAACAAGAAGCAAACATTGTATTTTGGCATGCTATGAATGGAGCCCAAGAAGAAGCTCTTAAAAAACTTACAGATGACTTCATGAAGGAAAATCCAGAAATAAAAGTTGAATTACAAAACCAAACAGGATATAAAGAGTTGCAACAAAAAATTACTGCAACACAAGTAAGTCCTAAAGATTTACCAACTATGACTCAAGCATATCCAGACTGGATGTATAATCCAATTAAAGATGGTTTAGTATATGATTTAACAGAATTTACAAAAAACCTAGAAGGATATGATGATATCTTAGAAGGATTTAGACAATGTACTGTAATTGATGAAAAAGTTTATTCAATGCCTTTTAACAAATCTACAGAAGTTTTATTCTATAACGAAGATGCACTTAAAGAATTAGGTCGTGAAGTACCTAAGACACCAGAAGAAGTAGTTGAAGTATCAAAAGCTTACCAAGAAGCTACAGGAAAACCTGGTATAGGTTTTGACTCATTATCAAACTACTATACAACATATATCACAAATAAGGGACAAAAATTTGATCCTAACTTTGATATTAAAGGTGACCTATCTAAAGAAGCTGTAAAATGGCACTTAGATGGTGTAAATGAAGGATATATGAAGATAGCAGGTACAGATGATTACTTCTCATCATTATTAGGAAATGAACAAGTATTAATGTACGTTGGTTCAAATGCTGGTCAAGCATATGTTCAAGAAGCTGTAGATGGTAAATTCACAGTAAAGGCAGCACCATCACCATTTGAACAAACTATCCAACAAGGTACAGACTTATTTGTTTTTGATTCAGCAACAGATGCTCAAAAACAAGCAGCTCAAAAATACTTAACATTCTTAACAAGTAAAGAAAGCCAAATTTACTGGGGTGTTCAAACAGGTTATGTTCCTGTAAGAAAATCTGCTTTAGAAGATCCTGAATATATGAATGCAGGTACATTAATAGCACCAATCTTAAAAGAAGCTACAGAAAAAATGTTTACAAACCCACTATTAGGTGGAGCTAACCAAGCTTATAGAGAAATCGGTGTTATGATGGAAACAGTATTAGCTCAAGGACAAGCAGCTGATGTTGATTCAGTATTAAACAACTATGCAGCAACAATTGAAGGATACTGGTCAAAATAATTAAATAAGATATAAAAATTAAACTTCAAAATCCATATTATGGGTTTTGAAGTTTTTTGTGTTTAATAATAGCTGTAATATCAAGATGTAAGCAGTATGGGTTTTTTAAATTTAATTTAATATGGTATAATTAAATTTACGAAATGAAGGAGAGACTTATGAAAATAGCTATTTATCATACAACAGACATGCATGGACATGTTTTACCTACAAATTATGTTGAATATCAAGAGCTAGGTATGCTCAAAATACTTTCTTTTATAGATGAAGATAGAAAAAACTATGATCATTCACTTGTTTTAGATGGTGGTGATTTAATTCAAGGTACAGTATTAACGAGTTTTTTAGCAAAAAATCCTGATGAAAATAACCCAATTTTAAAACTACTAGACAATTTTTCTTATGATGCTTATGTAATGGGAAACCATGAATTTAACTATGGTATGGATTACTTATTAAAATCTTACCATAGGGTAAGTGAAAAAATTCTAAATTCCAACATAGAAAATTTAGATTTTAAGTCTAATTCTTATAAAATATTTGATTTTGAAGGCTTTAAGATTGCTGTTTTTGGAGCAACTACTTCATATATCCCAAATTGGGAACAGGAAAAAAATATTGAAGGTTTAGTCTTCCATGATCCTATAGAAATGTATAAGAAATACGAAGCTGAAATGAAAGAAAATTCGGATATGATTATTGTCTTATACCATGGTGGGTTTGAAAAATCTTTGGATGAACAGTTTATACCTACAGAAATTTTAAGAAAAGAAAATCAGGGAAGTGAGTTCCTTGAAACTTTTGATAGTATCGATGTTATGTTAACTGGCCATCAGCATAGGGGCTTTATAACAAAAATCAAGGATGTAATCTGTAGCCAACCTATAAATAATGCCAGAAATTTTACTAAAATAGTGTATGATACAGAAAGTGATGAATGGTCATATGAATTGATTGATATTACAAGCATGGATATTGTAATCAAAGATGAATATGAAAAAGTATTTGAAGATATCAACAGAGACTTAGATGAATATTTAAATCAAGTAATAGGACATTTTGATGAAAGTATGAGACTTGGTGACAAATTTGATGTAAGACTAAATGGACACCCATATATTAATTTCTTGCACGAAGTCCAATTAGATGCCCTAGATGCAGACTTTTCATCACTAAGCTTATTTGATCAGGCTATTGGTTTTGACAAAGACGTCACCATAAAAGATGTGCTTGTGAACTATCCTTATCCAAATACTCTGAAAGTAATGGAAATTACAGGTGAAGATTTAAAAGAAGCTATTGAAATTTCTACTAATTATTTCAAGTTAGATGAAAATGATAATATTATTCTTAATCCAAGATTCCAAGTTCCTAAGGTTAGAAATTATATTTATGATTTCTTTTACGGGCTTGATTATGTTGTAGACCTAGGTAACGATAGAGGAAAAAGAGTAGTATCCATGAAAAAAGATGGTAAAGATATAGACTTAGATAAGACTTACAAGCTAATAATGAATAACTATAGGGCAAGTAATACAGCTGAATATCCATGTTATCAAGATAAAGAAATAGTTGATGAAACATATTTGGATATGAGTGAATTAATGATAGCTTACATAAGTAAAAAGAAGAATTTAAAAGTTAATAAGACTAAAAATTTTATGATAACTAATTAATAGTAAACAGTAAATATTTATGAATTGAGATAAAAGTGATCAAATATATGAACTTATTTTAATTCAAAATATTTACTGTTTTGTATTTATCAATTTATCTCAATACTATGTATTTATTAAGTGACATCGCTACCAATTTATATGAATATTTGCTATTATTAAAGTATGAATGTGAATATAAAATAAGGAGTTGAAATTGAAAAATAGAATTTATATTACTGGACATAAAAATCCTGATACAGATTCTATTGCTTCAGCAATAGTTTATGCGGATTTGAAAAATAAAATAGATAAAAAAAATGAATATATACCTATTAGATTAGGTAGCCTAAATTTAGAATCTAAGTGGGTTTTAGATAGATGGAAAAGTAAGGCTCCTATATATATAGACAACTTAAGGCCAACAATAGACGATTTAAATCTAGAAATGCCTTTAGTAGTTGATAGAGATATTTCACTATATGAAGCAGCTAATTATTTACAGCCTAAAAATGTTTCATTCTTACCTATAGTGGATAGAGAAAACAGGTTAGAAGGTATTGTAACCTTATCAAACTTAACTAAATCATATATGAATGTATGGGATGACGATATCTTATACAGGTCAAAAACTAAGGTTGAAAATATAGTTGATGTACTAGCTGGAACCCTGGTAAACAGACCAGAAAAGCCAAACTATATAAATGGTAGGATGCTGGTGTACGCTTCTGATGTAGATGAAAAAGGACATGTAAGCCCTGGAGATGTAATCATAGTAGGAAATAGAAGAGATGCTCAAAGAGAAGCTGTTGATAGAAAAGCAGGTATCTTGATAGTATCTTCTGGATATTATGTTGACAATGATATTCTTTATTTAGCTAAGAAAAACAATGTAACTATAATAAAGACAAAATATAATTCATTTATGGTTGCTAGACTATTACCACAAGCTATTCCTGTAAGTTATGTAATGACAAGTGATAATCTTCTTTACTTCACTCCTGATGATGACATAGAAGAAGTAAGTAAAAAGGTAATGGATACTAGGTTTAGAAACTTCCCTGTTGTTGATAAGAATATGAAGGTGATAGGGGAACTTACACGTAATGATTTATTGATAGATAAGAAAAAGAAACTTATTTTAGTAGACCATAATGAGGCAAGCCAATCTATAGATGATAGGGATAGGGTAGAAATACTTGAGATAATTGACCACCATAGAGTAGCAAATATTTCAACAAGCAATCCAATCTTTTTCAGAAATATGCCTGTTGGATGTACATCTACCATATTAGCTATGATGTACAAGGAAAATGGTTTGGTACCTAGCAAACAAATGGCAGGTCTAATGGCCTCTGCTATTATATCTGACACCTTACTATTTAGATCACCAACCACAACTGATATAGATATTAAAATATTGAATGAGCTAGCGGAAATAGCAGAAATAAACTTGGAAGAATACGCTTCTGAAATGTTTGCTGCTGGTACTTCTTTAGAAGGAGTTTCTGCTACAGACCTATTGATAACTGATTCAAAGAAATTTGAAATAGATAATATAAAAGTTAGAGTTTCACAAGCATTCACAACTAATTTACCTTCAGTAGATAAGATGATTGCTGATATAAAAACATCAATGAAGCAGATAAAAGAAAATGAAAGAATCGACTTTTTCGCTTTATTTATAACAGATATTTTCAATGAACAATCCTTGGTTATAACAGATGGTGTATATAGCGAAGCCTTGGCTGAAGCTTTTAAACAAGAGTTTATTGAAGATGGATACATGGTCAAAGACCTATTATCAAGGAAAAAACAATTTATACCGGTATTAACTACAACAATAAATAATTTTAATAAGGAAGGTTAGCATGAACTTAAATATTTTTTATAGAGAAGACTTAGATACTCCTATACATTTATATAACGAAGGTAAAAATTATGAATCCTATAAATTTTTAGGATGTCATAAGATTAAGAAAAATGGAAAGGATGCAACTTCCTTTACAGTTTGGGCTCCCCATGCAAGAGAAGTTTACCTAGTAGGTGACTTCAACGGCTGGAATGAAACAAATATGCCTATGAAAAATATAAATAATTCAGGAATATGGAATATATGTTTTGATGCCTTTTATGAATATGACAACTACAAGTATAGAATCATAGGTCCAGAAGGACAAGTTTTAATGAAAGCTGACCCTTATGCCTACCACAGTCAATTTAGACCTGAAACATCAAGTAAGGTTTATGATTTAGAAGGCTTTAAGTGGACAGATGATAAATATATGAAAAATAGGTATAAAAAAGACTTACAAAAGAGTCCTGTTTCAATATATGAAGTTCATCTTGGTTCATGGATGAGACATCCTGACAACACATATTATTCATTTGAAGATTTAGCCAAAGTTTTACCTGATTATGTTAAAAAGATGGGATATACTCATGTTGAGTTTATGCCAATAACAGAATTCCCATACGATGGCTCTTGGGGTTACCAAGTAACAGGATACTTTGCTACAACATCAAGATTTGGTACACCAAAACAATTCATGAATTTAATTAATGAATTCCACAAGAGAGATATTGGTGTAATCTTAGACTGGGTACCAGTTCACTTTACTAGAGATGCGCACGGATTATCAAACTTTGATGGTAGGGCAACTTATGAGAAAGATGATCCATACAAGGCTTCAAATGAAGGCTGGGGAACCCTATATTTCGACTATTATAAGGCACAAGTTAAAAACTTTTTAATCTCATCAGCCTTATTCTGGTTAACAAACTTCCATATTGATGGCTTGAGAGTTGATGCTGTATCTGCCATGCTTTACTTAGATTACGGTGGAAAAAACCTACAAAACATGTATGGTGGAAATGAAAACTTAGAAGCTATTGAGTTTGTTAAGGAATTAAACTCGGTTGTTCACTTATACCATTCAGATGCTTTAATGATAGCTGAAGAATCAACTGCTTTCCCACAAATTACAGATAAGATTGAAAATGGTGGTTTAGGATTTGATTTCAAGTGGAATATGGGATGGATGAATGATACCCTACAATACTTTGAGTTGGATCCAATACATAGGAAGTATCACCAAAATAAATTAACATTTTCAATAACCTATGCCTTTTCAGAAAATTATATTTTACCATTCTCACATGATGAAGTTGTGCACTTGAAAAACTCAATGTTAAATAAGATGCCAGGATATTATGATGACAAATTTAAAGGTTTAATGGCCTTATATGCATATATGTATGCACATCCAGGTAAAAAGTTAAACTTTATGGGTAATGAAATAGGTACATTTGATGAATGGAATTATGATGCTGAATTACCATGGTCTGTTTTAGAATATGATAGACATAGATGGTTACAAGATTTTGTAAGAAAATTAAACGAAGTATATAAGAGTGAAACTAGTTTATACGAAGTTGATGACTCCTATGATGGATACGAATGGATTGACTTCCATGATAATGATTCAAATGTCATTGCTTTTGAAAGAATTGATTCAGAGGGTGAAAAAGTATTATGCTTCTTTAACTTCTCACCAGTTTATAGGGAAAATTATAAGTTTGGTGTAGATAAAAAAGGGATGTACAAGGTGTTATTAAACTCTGCCCATAAAAACTTTGGTGGACCAGTAAATAGAAACCAACCTTTATATTCTAAAGAAGAGCCTGCTCATTACAGAAGATACTCAGTATCTGTTAATTTACAGCCATATCAAGCGTTGTTTATAAAATATAAAAAATAAAATTTAATAAAAATAAGGAGGTAATCTTATGTCAATTAAGGTAGATTTAGTAGCCATGCTTCTAGCTGGCGGACAAGGTAGTAGACTTAAGTATTTGACATCGAACACTGCGAAACCGGCAGTTCCTTTTGGTGGTAAGTATAAAATTATTGACTTTGCCCTTTCTAATGCAAGAAATTCTTTGGTAGAAAATATAGGCGTATTAACTCAATATAAACATTTCTATTTAAATGAACATATTGGGATTGGTCAGCCTTGGGACTACGATAGGCTAAGTGGTGGATTAAAACTTTTACCTCCTTATTTTACAGAAGATGGGGGAAGGTGGTATAAGGGTACAGCTAATGCTATTTATGAGAATATTGATTACCTAGATAATCTAAATCCAGAGTATGTACTTATTTTATCAGCAGACCACATCTACAAGATGAATTATAGGAAAATGCTTAGATTCCATAAGGAAAAAGGAGCAGACCTTACTATTGCAGTAATGGAAGTTGATTGGGAAGAAACATCCAGATTTGGAATAATGAATACCGATCAAGATCAAAAGATAGTAGAATTTGAAGAAAAACCTAAAAATGCAAAGTCAAATCTAGCATCTATGGGAATATATATCTTCAATTGGAGTTTACTACGCGAAGCTTTAATTGAAGATTATGAAGATAAGGAATCAAGTTATGATTTTGGTAATGATATCATTCCTAGATTATTAAATTCTGGCGCAAATTTGTATGCTTATAAATTTGAAGGATATTGGAAGGATGTCGGTACTGTTAGATCTTACTGGGAATCAAATCTTGAGTTGATAGAAGACAAAAATGGGTTAAATGTTTATGACCATGCTTGGAAGGTTTATACTAAATCTAAAAATCTTCCACCTCATTATATTGGGAAAAATGCACAATTAAATAAAAGCTTAGTTAACGAAGCTTGCCGAATTTATGGTAGGGTAGATAATTCAGTTTTGTTTGACCAAGTAACTATTGAAGAAGGTGCCGAGGTGTATAATTCAGTATTGTTACCAGGTGTAGTTGTGAAAAAGGGAGCGAAAATCTTTAATTGTGTTGTGAATGAAAATATGACCATAGATGAAAATGAAGTTTTTGGTGGTAAGGATGATGATAGTGTATATCTAATTTCAAAAGAAGGCATATTAAAAGAATAGGAGGGTCTATGAAAAATTTAGCTGGTATTATAAAATCTGGTTTTGATAACAAGTCTTATGCTGGACTATTAAAAAGTAGGCCTGACTATATGCTACCATTCGGTTCTAGATATAGGCTGGTAGATGCATGCCTATCAAATTTTAATGAATATGGAATTTATAAGGTCCTATTACAAGGTGATAAAAATATAAAATCTACCTTAGACCATGTTTCAAATGGGGAACACTGGGATATGGACTTAAGGGAAGATGGACTGGCTATTTCTGTACCGGGGCCTGAAGAGTATAATTCTAATAATAGAAGAATATATTCCTACTATAGCTCCATATCTTTTATAGATGAAGAATTTATTGACAATATTTATATAGCCAATCCTATGGTTGTTTCTAGGATAAATATTGAAAGTGTATATGAAGATTTTTTAAAAAATGACTATGATGTTATGTTTTTATATAGAAAACAGGAAGACCATGAAGGAAAGTATATCGATTCTAGGAAAGTGATTTTTGATGAAGATGGAAAGGTTCAAAATATTGGTGTAAATTTAGGCACTGAACCTATATTTAATTTATTTATGGACCACATTTTAATTAAGAAGAAAGTATATATAGACCTTGTGACTGAGGCTTTAGAAAAAGATAATGCTTACACCTTAACTCAAGCAATAATGAATAATAAAGGAAAGTTAAGTATAGGTTCTTATGAAATTTTCAATCATGTAGAGTATATTAAGGATTTAAATTCTTTTTATGATGCGAATATAAATTTATTAAACGAAGGGATTTATACGGACTTATTTCTAATGGGGTCTGGAATTTTAACAAAAAATAAAGATGAACCTTCTACTTTTTATGGGGAAGGTAACCAGATGAAAAATTCATTGATTGCTAATGGTTCATTTATATTTGGAAGCATTGAAAATTCTATCTTATTTAGACAAGTTCATGTCGATAAGGATGCCCATGTAAAAGATTCTATATTATTTCAAGGAGTTATACTTGAAGAAGGTTCTTATGTAGAAAATGCTATACTAGATAAAAATGTTATAATTAGAGCTGGTGTTAAACTTATAGGAGATAGACATAATCCTATCGTTGTAGAAAAGAACAAAATATTGGAGAAATAGCATGAATATATTATATATAGCTTCTGAGGCTACTCCATTTGTCAAAACAGGGGGACTTGCTGATGTAGCAGGTTCCCTTCCTAAAGCCATTAAAAATCAAGGGCATGACATAAGACTAGTCTTACCTCTGCACGGACAAATATATGAAAAATATATAGATAAGTTAGAAAGTTTAGGATCATTTGAAGTTGACTTAATTAAGAAGTCTGTAGATATAGAGGTCTTTTATTATAATAATCAAGGCTTAGAATGTTATTTCTTGGCCAATAAAGAATTTTTCGACAGGAATGATCTTTATGGCTATGAGGATGATGATTTAAGATATCTCTTATTTTCTAAGGCTAGTGTCTTACTTTTAGAATTTATAGACTTTAAAGCAGATATTTTGCATGCTAATGATTGGCATAGTGGCTTAGCTATACTATATCAAGACTACTTTGCAAAGAAAAAAGATTTCTATAAAGATACTAAGAGCTTATATACTATACACAATATTATTTATCAAGGAACTTTTGATAATATGATATTAGATTATATGGAAACGGACTTGCTTAATATTTATAAAGAAAGCTTAGATTTTAATGGAAAAGTATCTTTTATGAAGGCTGGGATTATAAATTCAACAGCCTTTAATACTGTGTCAAAGACTTATGCTAATGAAATAAAGCAAAAAGAATATGCCTATGGTCTTGAAGAAGTGATAAATACTCATAAAGACAAGTTATC
>NZ_CAMPYN010000035.1 GCF_946998255.1 uncultured Helcococcus sp.
CGATCAATCCGGCAACAAAGTTACCAATCACACCACCAACTATACCAACTATTATATTAGCAAGTGCTCCCATTTGAGCATCTTTATCCATAATGATACTTGCAAGCCAGCCTGCTAAGGCCCCTAATAATATACTTGAAATCCAACCCATAATTAACCCCTTTTTACTTTTCTTGTTTTCTTCTGTAATTTATTAATACCCTCAGTTTTTTCAAATAAACAATTTACTTTCGCAAACTATTTATTTTATCTGCAATTTCTGCTATTATCTAGCTTAAGGAGATAATATGAATATCATAGAATACATAGAAGAAAATAAAAACAACACTTTTGAAGACAAACATTTTAATGATGTAGATGCCCTTATTTTAGCCCAGTTTTCCTATTCTTATATAGAAAATTTCCAGAGAAAATGGGGAAAAGAATTCAAAATACATATGCTTGACCAGGAAGACATCAAAAATTCTGCCCAGTTTTCCTTGACAGAAGATGAAGAAGAAGACTTTATGAATGCCTTAAAAGATTCTGATAGGTTCAAAGACTTAGAAATTGTAGATATAGAGCAAGCGAAAGAATGTCAATTTTTCGCCTACACTATTAGAATTGATAAACATACCCTAGCTGTTGTTTACAGGGGTACAGACTCTTCATTTGACGGATGGTTTGAGAGCTTATCTTTGGCTTTTGATGAAGAAATTCCTGCGCAGGTAAAGGCAAAAGAATATTTGAAAAAAATTGGAGATAACTTTGATGATAATATCATTGTTATAGGCCATTCCAAAGGAGGAAACTTCGCTGTTTTCTCCAGTTCCCTTCAAGATAAGACTTTACAAAATAGGATTGAACTAGTTTACGACTTTGATGGACCAGGCTTTTTAGATGAATTTTACCAAAGGCCAGACTACAGCCCTATAAACGAGAAGATAAGAAAATTTATTCCTAAAAAATCTTTATTTGGACTTCTATTGAGAAGTGATAGCAAGCCTATAGTAATATCTAGCGAGGGTCTGATGGTATGGCAACATTCTCCATTTACTTGGTTTATCGAAAATTATCAAATTTTGAATGATGGGAAATTAACAGACCTTAGCCTTCATACAAGAAATGTAGCAGCAAATCTTTTAAAGTCTTATGATAAGGAAGAAAGAAAAGCTGTGCTTGTAGCCTTACATGACCTATTTGAAAATATAGAAGCAGACAATGTTCTAGATTTGTTTAACCACAAATTATCAAGCTTATTCAAAATTTTTAAGCATATGAATAATGAAGATAATGAAAATATGCAAGTTCTAAAAGATGTTGCATCCGACCTCTTCCATTTAATAAAGGATGAGGCTAAGATAAAGTTATAGGTGAATTTGAACTTCGTCTTTTTCTTAACTAGTTTTTAATCTAGCAATAGTTCAGATTTTTGACTTTGTTTTTTCCTGAACTAGTTTTTGATCTAGCAATAATTCAGATTCTAAGATTCGTCTTTTCCTGAACTAGTTTTTGACCTAGCAATAGTTCAGATTCTAAGATTCGTCTTTTCCTGAACTAGTTTTAAGTCCAGGAATAGTTCAGATTTTAAGCTTCGTTTTTTTCTGAACTAGTTTTTGACCTAGCAATAGTTCAGATTTTTGACTTCGTCTTTTCCTGAACTAATTTTACAAAAAACAGCCCCCGTAAGTTAATCCTATGAACTAACTTGCAGGGGCTTTTCCTCATTCTTTACTTGTTATTCTTTTCTTTACATCTCTTCTAATTATCTTGTAAAATCCTGCCATTAATGGAACAAATAGCAACATTCCAAGAGGTCCTGCTATAGCACCACCAACTATAACTGCTACAAAGGTCCAAACTCCCGGTAATCCTACACTGTCTCCAACAAGTTTTGGATAAATAAGGTTGCTTTCAAATTGTTGGACTATTATCAAGGCAATTAAAAATATAATTGCTTGGTTAAAGTTTACTGCAGCTATCATCAATACACCAATGGCTCCCCCTATTAGGGAACCTAGCATTGGTATCAAGGCTGTAACAGCTACAACTACTGATATAGTCATAGCATATGGTAATTTAAGTAAGAGCATAACTCCATATAAAATCAAGCCTATTACAATAGCATCTATAAATTGGCCCTTGAAAAAGGCGGAAAATTTTTCATCCATTATTCTTAAAAAGTTAAGAATTTTTTCATATTTTCTTTCTGGCAAATAAGCCTTCATAGTCAATTTAATATTTCTTGATAGACTTTCTTTGCTGGCTAAAATATAAACAGCTATTATCAAGGAAGTAAAGCCAGTAACTATAGTTCCTAAAACTGTTGAAACAACATTAACAGTAGATCCGATAAAGCCACCTATATTTGATTTAGCATACTCTACTATTTTTGCTTGATAAGTGGACCAATTTCCGGCAATATGAGCAATCTCATCTTTTAAGTACATTTTAATTTCTGATTTTTCAGGATTTTTCATTACCCAAGCATAAATATCATCTAATAATTTAGGGATGTTTTCTCCTATAATTTTTATAGAATTATACATTTGTGGGATTATCAAGTATAAAACTAACATTATAAGTACTATGATAAATATTAATGAGATTAGCATTGAGAGTGGTCTTTTAAATTTTTGGAATTTTTTGTTTTCTATTTTCGCAAAAACTTTCTTTTCAAGAAAGTCCATTATTAAATTCCATATATAAGCCATTCCCAAGGCTAAAATAATAGGAAATAACATATTATAAGACCATTTTATAAAGTTCAGCACATTGTGGAAGTAAACAACAAATAAAATGGCTGAGGCCAAAATTAGTAGCCTAATGATAAACTCTCTTCTATTTGATTTATTCATTCCCCCCTCCTAATCCAATATCATCTATCAAAAAGCCTTTTTCTACAGCTTTTACTAGCTCTTCTTTTATGTATGAATGAATATTTTCATTAAAGTCTTTGATAGGTTTTATTCTTTCATGGACTTGTGAAATTTTAACTTGGTTGGCCTTCCAAGTCCCTCCATCATTACGATAAAGGTTACTCATTATAGGTTGCAGCCTATCCATGGAAACAGCAAATTTAGCTTCATTTGTTTGCCCTGCTTCAAACTCTAGCCAAAGTGATTCTAAAAGCTGTCCATTTTTTTCTGACAAGTATTCTTTAAGCTTGTCCATGGCAGCTTTTTCTCTTTGAAACTGGCCCTTTTTCCTATCTTCATTATAAGCATAGGTGTCTCCGGCAAAAATTTCCACATAGTCATGGATTAAAAGCATCTTTACCACCCTATTTATATCAACCTTGATATTAGAAAGCTCCTCAAGAAATATAGCCATACTTGCTACATGAAAGGAATGTTCTGCGTCATTCTCTTTTCTATCTTCACCTATTATCTTGGTTTGCCTATATATTTTTTTCATTTCTTCAAGCATAACTACAAATCTTAATTCTTCCATTTCCCACCTACCTAAAATAATTGTTTATATTTATTATAAGCCTAAATATATTATTTTGCACCAATTATATCAATGTTTAAGAAAAATATATTTGGTTATATATAGAATGTGACGGAAATGAAATTTAAATAATTGTTGGTCACAAGCATTTATAGGAGGAATTATGGATAACAAAAAACAAACAGGACTTATGGGATTTTTATTAAGATTAGTTGTATCTATGATAGTTATAGCTATAACTAATATATTAGTACCAGGAATGTCAAACCAAGGTGGAATTGGTAATTTAGCTTTAATAGCTATTGCTATTGCAGTAATCGACTATTTACTAGCTAGATTTTTAGGATTATCAAAGGCTGCTTCTGGTTTAACAGGATTTTTAGTAATGGCCTTAGTTTTATACCTATCAGGTATGGTATTGGATAACTTCAAGGTAACTGTAATAGGTGCCTTAATCGGCGGTTTAGTTTATGGTGTAGTTGACTCAATTATACCAGGAGATAGACTATAAAATTATAATTTACAAAATATATTATCGGAGCTGTTGATATTAATCATCAGCTCCGATTTTTTATGGAAATTATATTATGAAACTAAGTAGATTATTTTTCAGATAAATATTCTTCTCTTAATATACTATATACTTTTATATCAACTAAGTATCCTCTATGGTTTTTCATATCTTGTCTTAGGCAACCCTCATAAGTCAAACCAGACTTCAACATGACCTTGCCTGAGTTTGGATTTTCTACATCGTGCATTGCTTCAATCTTATTTACTTCAACTTCATCGAATAGATATTTTATAATCTCTTCAAAAGCTTCATGGACATAGCCATTTCCCCAATAATCATAGCCAATGACATATCCAATTTCGACAGACTCAATATCTTCATCAAGGTCAACTACAGAAATAGTCCCTATTACTTCATCATCTTTTAGGCAAATAGCCCATTGGTAAAAATTATCATTTTTATAGCCATCTATCCATTCGGATAGAATTTTCTCTGTAACTTCCACACTTTCGTGCTTTGGCCAAGTTACATACTCGCATACTCTTTCATCAGATGTCCAATTTTGGTAGCTCGGTTTTATGTCATCTTTTGAAAATTTCCTTAAAATTAACCTCTTAGTTTCTAATGTTTTGGTGCCTTTGTGTTTCATGGTAATTCTCTTTTCTCTTTAATTTATTTTATTAATTTTATTTTTCTTTAAGTATATTTTCAATTATTTTCTTTAATTCTGGTAAAGTATCTTCTTTGAAGAATTCATTTTTAGCCATCCACCTATTGTTTAAAGGGCTTGGATGAACTATAGGGAAGTATGTTGGCAGATAATCCTTAAAGTTTCTTACTGTTTCTGTAAGGTTTTTCTTAAATTTATCTTCCAGGTAAAATTTCTGTGAATGAGCACCTATCAACATTGTGAGTTTGACATCTTTAAGCTCTTCAAGTAGAAGAGGATGGTATTCTTTTGATATAAATTTTCTAGGAGCCTTATCTCCACTTTTAGCTTTTCCAGGAAAATAAAAATCCATGGGGATTATTGAAAAATCTTTACTATGTAAGGTGTCCATATTTATACCAAGCCAATCAACTAAATTTTCACCACTTTTGTCGTTAAATAAAATTCCACTTTCTTCTACTTTTTTTCCTGGCGCCTGGCCAATTATTAAAATTTTAGAATTTTTGTTAAACTGAAAAATTGGATCTATTCCTTTATCTGTGTACTCTTTATTTCTAGGATCATTTTTTAATTTTTCAATTATTTCTTCTACTTGCATGAAACCTCCATAGTTTATTATAATATCTATATTTTAGATAAAATATTTACAAAACTAATATTTTAGGCTGGTAATAGGGATAACATAAACTCCATCTTCTCTTTTGTAAGCAAAAGGCGCTACTGCACATAACACCGCCATAAAAGATGGTTTAGCCATATTATCTGTATCTATTTTTGATTCTAATTCTTTTAATGTTTTAGCTCCATCTTCGATGAGCTTATCTCCACCTAATTTAATTTCAATAAGTCCATAATTTCCATTTCGCAAATGAATAACAGCATCACATTCTAATCCACTTTTATCTCTATAGTGATAAACTGTTCCATCTAAATAATCAGTATAGATTCTTAAATCACGAATACATAAATTTTCAAATAAAAATCCCATAGTTTCCAAGTCAGCTATTAAATCTTTTGGTCCTATACCTAAAGCTGCTGTTGCAATTGACGGGTCTGAAAAATATCTAGTTTCTGTTGTACGTATAGATGTTTTCGATCTAAGATTTGGATTCCACGCTGGTGAATCCTCTATAACAAATATTTTCTTTAAAGCATCAATATAAGAATACAGTGTAACTTGATTAAAAGTATCTTCTTGATTAGATAAGATATCTTGTCTCAATGTTTCCAAAGGGCTTTGGGTACCAACATGTCTTGCATAAGACCTTAAAAGTCGTTTCGCTTTTTCTTTATCTCTTTTCACAGAATCAACTCTACTTATATCTGTGGATACAACTGCATCAAAATAATCAATGGCTTGAAATAGGGCTGGTTTTTCATCCAGGTCTATTGATTTAGGCCAACCACCTCTACATATTAAAAATGAAATTTCTTCTAAATTAGCATTGTTAGTAGAAGAT
This sequence comes from uncultured Helcococcus sp., assembly GCF_946998255.1. GTDB lineage: Bacteria > Bacillota > Clostridia > Tissierellales > Peptoniphilaceae > Helcococcus. The sequence continues at coordinate 6,077 of NZ_CAMPYN010000035.1, forward strand.
ATATTATCCCCTTTGAAAAGTTCTGTAAGTGATACTTCACCACTAGATTCTCTAGATTCATATAGACTCATAGGTCTCATTACCATTCTAGATATTCTCCCAGTTCCTGTGTGCATTGAATCATCAAATTCATGAGGGACTGCTGATCCAGTTAATATAAACTGTCCAAATTCATCTCTATTATCAACTTCGTAACGGACAGCATTCCATAAGTTTGGTGCTATTTGCCATTCATCTATAAGTCTAGGAGTATCCCCTTCTAATAAAGTACTTGGAGAAAGCTCCGCCATTTTTTTATATTGATTAGCCATATCAGGTTTATCCATAGAAATAAAGCTGTTTGCCATTTGTTTCGCTGTAGTTGTTTTACCACACCATTTTGGTCCTTCTATTAATACAGCACCTTTTGCATTTAATCTATCTTCTAATAGTTTATCTGCAATTCTAGGTAAATACTTCTTCATTGTCCTATCCTCCATAATTGAGCTATTAACTGTATTTTATCATTCATTAAAGTGTTTGGCAAGTTTTCATTAAAGTGTTTGGCGGATTTTTATTAAAGCATTTGGCGAGTTTTAACTATAGTGTTTGGCGAGTTTTCACTATAGTGTTTGGCGAGTTTTCATTATAGTGTTTGGCGATTTTGATTATATTAATTCTTCACCAACACTTACTAAATTTTTTGACTTATAAATACATTTAAAATTAAAAACCAAAGACAAGTATTGTTAATAACTGTCCCTGGTTAAATGTTATCAATTACAAATTTTCAACTCTTGGATACGAAGCCATTGCCCCATATTTAGTTACAGAATGAGCCGCAACCTTATTTGCAAAATCGAGCATATCTTGCACATCTGCTGAAGAATATTTATCTATAGATTTTTTTCTTTTATCTATGAAATTCAATATTCCTCCTACGAAGGCATCTCCAGCTCCAGTAGTATCAATAGCTTCCACTTTTGGAATGCTACTTTCAACCTTCAAATCTCCAAATTCTGCATAGGCACCCTTGGATCCACGGGTGATAATTATCTTTGCATCGGTGGTGGTTTTAATAAATTCTATAGCCTTTTTTTCGTCAGAATGACCTGTTATAAATTCTAACTCGTCATCTGAAATTTTAATTATTTGGGCATATTTCATAAAATCTAAAACTGTAGCTTTTAATTCATCAAGGTCATCCCACAAATTAAATCTTAGGTTTGGATCAAATAAAACTGTAGCACCGACCTCATTAGCCTTTTCCAAAAATCTTTTTGTCGCATATTTTACAGGTGCTTCAATAAGGTCTACAGAGCAAAATGATATAATGTCATCTTTTGTTAGATCTATAGCTTCTACATGTTTTTCTTCCAGAAGCATGTCCGCACCCGGATTTCTATAGAAAGAAAATTCTCTTTGCCCATCTTCCATGAGGGAAACAAAGGCTAAGGAAGTATTGGCCTGGTCAGTTTGATATATATAATTACTCTTAACCCCGTATGATTTTACTGTATCTATTAAAAAATCTCCAAATCCATCTTTACCAACCATTCCTACATAATAGGCTTCAGAACCCAGTTTGCTTGCAGAAACTGCTACATTTGCAGGTGCACCTCCAGCCATTTTACTAAAAGAATCTACATCCTTAAGCCCACAATTTGATTTGTTTGGTATGAAGTCAATTAACAACTCTCCAATTGTATATATCTTGGTCATTTCGCCTCCTACAATACAAAATTTTCATCAATACAAGTATCTAATTTCCAAGTTTTGATATTAATTATATCATTAGAATCAGCAATTAAATTAATTGAATCATTATTTTTAAAATATCTAGAAGTCAAGGAATACTCACCTTCATTGATAAAGATTTCTATAGATGAAGTATCTATAAAGATATTTAATCTATTTACATCAATATTACTAATATATCTTTTTTCAAAATCTCCATCTATATCTTCAGCTGAAAAGCTTTTTCGAGTAAATACAAATTCATTATTTTTATATTTTAATTCCATTAAAACTTTTTCATCATCTATGAAGCTTATCGCTAAATTTTTTCTAATATTTTCAATTTCAATTTCTCTAGGGTCAGCAATTTCAAGTTTAGTTTTCTCACACTCATATATATTTTCAGATTTTCTTAAGTTTCTATAGCCTTCAACAGGATATTGGTAGATTTTATTTTCACATAAACTTAACTCCCTCACCATTGTAAGTGAACCTGACCATTTTTCTAGTTCTGTTGGGTAATTTGTATCGGGAAGACCCATCCAAGCAATCAAATATTGGCTGTCAAATGGGTGGTTGGCTGTTTGTGAAGCATAAAAATCAAAGCCCCTGTCCAATTCTATAAAATCAGAATCTGGAATAAATTCCAACTTTTCCAAGTCCATTTTTCCGATAATATAACCATTTTGATAGATGTTATTGAAATATTCACCCTCTGCTTCGAGCCCTTGAGGTGAAAATAGCAAAATATCTTTACCATCCATGCTTATCAAGTCGGGACACTCCCACATGTAACCAAAATCTTCAAAGCTTTTTACCTTTAATCTTCCCTTGAATGTAAAGTCTTTGTCAGGATTGCTTGACTCATATACTAGGATACAACCAATCTTATCCTTTGTTTGAGCCCCAATTATAATATAGTATTTGTCTAGATTTTCATCATAAACTATTTTAGGATCTCTTTGGTGTTCTGTATAATCGGGATGGCTATCAATTAAAAGTTCTTTTTCAGAATACTTTTCTCCATCATATTTTACAAGTATTTGCTTAGGATGTCTGATATATTCTTCATCCCTATTATTTCCTGTGTAGTAGATAAATAAGTCATCTCCAACTTGCAAGGCGGACCCGCTATAGGCCCCATGATTGTCTTCGTAAGCATCTGGATATATGCCTACACCCTTGTTTTCGAAATGAACCAAGTCATCACTTACTGTATGATACCAGGCCTTGGTCCCATGTATGCCATCAAAGGGAAACCATTGGTAAAATAGCTGCCATTTACCCTTGTAATAACTAAATCCATTCGGATCATTCAAAAGCCCTGTCAATGGCTGAATATGAAGCTTTTGCCTATATTTACTTTTACTTATTTCCTTATTTAATAAGTTAAGCTCTTCAAAATCTGAAGAGCTAACTTTCCTATATTTAATTTCTGCCATTATTTTTTCTCAAGCATCTTGTCATCATACCCGAACATGTAGGTTAGGACGAAAGATGCTCCAAAACCTATTGCCATCATGATTACGTATTTAGCTATGTTGTTTAAGTATAATAGGGTACCTGGTAAAACAGTAACTGACATACCTGTACCTGCAAGTTTGAAGATTGATCCAAAGAAACCTGCAACTGCTCCACCTATCATTCCCATTACAAATGGTTTGATAAATCTCAAGTTTATTCCAAATATAGCTGGTTCTGTAATACCTAAACTAGCTGATAAAGCTGAAGGATAAGCTATTTGTTTAATCTTAGCATCCTTTGTTTTTACACCTACAGCCAAGCAAGCACCAACTTGTCCTACTGTCGCAGCTGTGATTAAAGCGTTGAACACATTTTCTCCAGTATTGGCAAGTAATTGTACTTCTAAGAAGTTGAATATATGATGAATACCTGTGATTACTAGCACTTGTTGGATAGCTCCAATTATTATTCCTGATAAACCATATGGTAAACTTAGGATAAATTGTATTCCTTGTAATACTAATTCCTCAAGTGAGTGGAATACTGGTCCTATAGCAAATAAAGCTAAGACACTTGTTACCAATAAGGTAATAAATGGTGTTACTAATAAGTCAATTGCATCTGGTATTACTTTTCTTAATTTCTTTTCAATTGTTGCTCCTATTATAGCTGATATGAAAGCTGGAAGCACTGTACCTTGGTAACCAACTACAGGTACAAATCCAAACATTATAATAGGACTAGCATTTCCTGCAGCAACTTCATAAGCATTTGGTAGGGCTGGGTTAACAAGCATAAGTCCTAAAACAATACCGATAACTGGTGATCCGCCAAAAACTCTAAATGTTGACCATGCAACTAAGGCTGGTAGGAATGCGAAAGCAGTATCTGTAAGTATTTGTGTCCAAAGTAGGAAATTTTGACTTATATCTTCAGGAACCGTTCCAAATATTTGTAATACCTGTGGTTGAGTAAATAATCCTCTAAGTCCCATAAATAAACCTGTTGCTACTAAAACAGGGATGATTGGCACAAACACATCACCAAATGTTCTAATAGCACGCTTAAATGCATTTGAATCATTTGAAGATTTTTCCTTCATTTCTTCCTTGCTCGACTCAGTCAATTCATACTTTGTCACTTCGTCATATACCTTGTTAACTACCCCTGTACCTAGGATTAGTTGGTATTGGCCAGAGTTGTAAAATGAACCTTTAACAGCTTCAATTTTATCTGCTTTATCTTGGTCTATTTTATCCTTATCTCTAACCATTATTCTCAATCTGGTTGCACAATGGGCAACAGAATCTATATTATCTTGTCCACCAACAGCGTCAATTATTTGACCTGCGACTTTTTTGTAGTCCACAATAGCCTCCTATTTATGTAAATTTTAATATTTTTTGATATAACGGAACCGGTTCCGTATGTTGACTATAGTATATCCCTTCTTTTTATATATGTCAATTATTTAATCTTTTAAATGTGTTATAATTTTAAAATATAGGAAGGTGACAAGATGGCAACTATAAATGATATAGCAAAACTGGCCAAGGTATCTAAAAGTACCGTTTCAAGGTATTTGAATAATGGGTCAGTTAGCAAAGAAACTTCTGAAAAATTAGAAAAAATAATAAAAGACTTAGACTATAAGCCAAATTCCTTTGCTCAGAGCTTAAAGGCAAGTAAGACAAATATCATTGGGACAATCATTCCAAACTTTATTGGTTTTTCAAAAAATATCACTTTGACAGCCATAGATTCTGAACTAAAGAAGAATGGAATGACTGCTTTTATTGCAAATTCTGGTGATGAGATTGATAGAGAGATTGATATTATTAATAATATGGTAAAGCAAAAAGTTGACGGCATACTTTTGTTTGGTTCTGAAATTACCGAAAGACATATACAAATTTTTGAAAATATTGATATACCTATTGTGGTTATAGGACAAAAAGTTGACCAGGTTTATTGTGTATTTCACAATGATTACAAAGCAGGTAAAATCGTCGGCCAACACATAAAAGACTTAGGCCACAAAAAGATAACTTACTTTGGTGTTGGTAATTATGACAAGAGCATTTACCAAAGATACCTGGGTATGAAAGAAGTTTTAAGTGACGAATGTGAAGTTATCTACCATGAATTGAATTTTAAGGTGGAAGATTCTTATGTAGAATTACTAAACACTTATGAAAAAGACAAGTCCACTTATTATGTTTGTGCAACTGATAATATGGCATACGGGATTATCCAGGGATTTAGAAAACTTGGACTTTCAGTACCGACAGATGTATCCGTATCAGGTTTTGGTAATTATGATATAAATAATATCATGAGTCCCCTACTTACTACTGTAAACTTTGATTATACAAAAATCGGAGAAATCGCCGTAGAAAAATTGTTGAAACTTGTAAATAAGGAAGAAACAGAAAAGGCCACCATGTTAGATTGTAATTTGATAAAAAGGGAGTCTACTAGAGCCTTGTAAGAATGTATATATAGTAGAATGACACACTGACTTATGCCAGTGTGTCATTTTATATTTTTGATAGCTATTCAATATTCTTCTTACAAGTGTATATACCCCACCTTAAATAAATACTATCATATATCTTTTACTTAAATTTTACATATGTTATACTTTATTTGTAATAATTATAGGAGGAAGTATGATGATGATACCCATGCTTTTGGGAGGACTTGCCTTATTCATTTATGGCATGGACCAGATGGGTCAGGGATTAGAGCTTTTAGCAGGAAATAAGCTTCAATCCATCCTTGAAAAGCTTACTAGCAATAAAATTTTAGGTATTTTGGTCGGGGCCTTAGTAACTGCTATAGTACAGTCTTCTTCAGCTACAACTGTCATGACTGTTGGTTTTGTAAGTTCTAAGCTAATCACCCTAAATCAAGCTATATACATAATCATGGGGGCCAATATTGGTACAACTATAACAGGCCTCATTCTTACACTTGACATCGATCTTGTAGCACCTATAGTAGCCTTTATCGGTATGGTAATGATGCTATTTATGAAAAGAAGGAAAATCAAATACACAGGTACAATCCTATTTGGATTTGGTGTACTTTTCATGGGAATGAAACTTATGGGAGATGCGGTAAAACCTCTGTCCACAAATGAAGACTTTGTAAACTTACTTGCAATTTCAAAAAACCCATTTATAGGTATACTTACAGGTGCTATATTTACAGCAGTTCTCCAATCCTCATCAGCTACAACAGGTATTTTAATCGCCTTCGCCGCTAATGGAATAATCACCTTTGAATCTACATTCTACTTGATATTAGGTTCAAACATCGGTACTTGTATTACATCAATGCTTGCAACATTAAATTCAAGCAAGGATGCCAAAAGAGTCGCTGTCGCCCATGTAACTTTTAACGTATTAGGAACAATTATATTTACAATATTTTCACTAATATTCCCTATTACCGATTGGTTCAAGGCATTCACACCAGATGTTACAAGACAAATAGCCTTTCTACATACAATATTTAATATAGTTACTACTATACTATTGATGCCATTTACTGGAATGCTAGCAACTATAGCGAAGAAAGTGGTACCAGGTGTAGACGAAAGAGACAAGCAATTGACCTTGATGTATATAAATCCTGATAACTATAGAGAAACCATTCCAACAATTGCCGCAGTAAAACAAGAGACCTTAAGAATGTATGACTATGCTAAGGAAAACTTTGACTTAGCTATCAAGGATCTTATGGACAGGAAATTAGATCTAGGAAATAAGATTCAATATAATGAAGAAATAATCGACTACTTAAATAGGCAAATCACAAATGTTTCTGTTAAAGCCCTGCAAGACAACTTAAACAAGGCTCAATATAGGCAACTATCATACTATATCAAGATAAGTTCAAATATTGAGAGACTAGGTGACTATGCTTATAATCTAATGAAACTTTCTAATAGGCTAGAAACTGAAGACTTGTCTTTCTCAGATATATCAAAGAGTGAGTTGAGAGAAGTAATAAGTGAATTAGAAGACCTATTTGATATAGTTAGAGACAACTTGGAAGAAAATGATTTCGATATGAAATCTATCAAGACTAAAGCTTATAGTATTAGCGATTCAACACGTAGAAATAGGGACAATTCAATCCAACGTATCAGACACGAGATATGCGATCCAGAATCTGGACTTATCTACGACAAGGCTTATACCTACATTTTAAGATTGAAAGACCACTTACTAAATATTGCTAACCAACACGAAGACATATTTGTGTATTAATAAAATGGAGCCAGCTAAGGATTTAGCTGGCTTCTTTTTTTT
>NZ_CAMPYN010000036.1 GCF_946998255.1 uncultured Helcococcus sp.
TAAGCTAATTGAACTTCTGAACCTGTACCAATCAATACTATTTCTGGATTTTCTCCAAAGTCTTTAAGGATGTACCCACCCTTAAATAGATTTTCTCCAGTATTTTCATAGTTTGGTAGGGCTTGTCTTGATAAAATCAAGTTTATTGGTCTTGAGTGTTCAGTTATAGCAAAGGCCCATGCTGCTGCTGTTTCTTTAGCATCTGCAGGTCTTATTGTAACTGTATTTGGAATAGCTCTTAACATTGGTAATTGGTCTACAGCTTGGTGGGTAGGTCCATCTTCACCTAAACCGATTGAGTCATGTGTGAAAATATATACTACTGGTTGGTGCATCAAGGCAGACAACCTTATTGCTGGTTTCATATAGTCAGCAAATGATAAGAATGTTGCTGTATATGGTCTTAAACCACCATGTAAACTAATACCATTAGCCATTGCAGCCATGGCATGTTCTCTTATACCAAAGTTGATGTTTTTACCTCTTGGATTTTCTTTAGAGAAGTCTTCTTCACCTTCTAATCTTGAATTGTTTGATCCAGCTAAGTCAGCAGAACCACCAAATAGGTTTCCAACATGCTCATTTAATCTATTTAAGGCTATACCTGATGATGCTCTTGTAGCTAAAGCTTTATCGAACTTGTAGTAGTCTTCTGTATCTAAGAATGAGAAGTCATAGTCATTTTTGAATGCTTTTTTGAATTCTACATATAGGTCAGGATTTTCCTTGCTATATTCTTCAACTAATTTATTCCATTCTTCTTCATTTTTAGCTAATTCTTCTTGTTTATTTTTCAAGTATTCTCTAACTTCATCAGCCACAAAGAATTCATCTTCGTATTGATAAGCTAAAGTTTTCTTCATTTCTTGAATGTCTTCTTTTGATAAAGGATTACCATGTACAGCTGATGTATCAGCCTTGTTTGAACCAAAACCGATTACAGTGTGTATCTCAATTAAAGTAGGTCTTTCCTTATCTTTTTTAGCCTCTGCTATTGCAGCTTCTATAGCTTGTACATCTGTACCATCTGCAACATCTAATACTTGCCATCCTAAGGCTTCATATCTTTTTGCAACATTTTCTCTAAAGGCAAGGTCGGTTCTACCATCAATTGTGATTTGGTTTGAATCATATAAAACTATTAACTTATCTAAACCTAAAGTACCAGCCAATGATGATGCTTCATTTGAAACACCTTCCATTAGACAACCATCACCTGCTATTGCATAGGTATAGTGGTCAATAATTTTATGTTTTTCTGTATTGAATCTTGCTGCTAAGTGTTTTTCTGCCATAGCAAAACCAACAGCCATAGCTACACCTTGGCCAAGTGGTCCAGTTGTCAATTCAACCCCATCTGTAAATCCGTATTCTGGGTGACCAGGAGTTCTAGAATTTAATTGTCTAAAGTTCCTGATATCATCCATGGTTACATCAAAGCCATACAAGTGTAATAATGAGTATTGTAGGGCTGATGCGTGACCAGCTGATAGGATAAATCTGTCTCTATTTACCCATTTTGAATTTTTTGGATTGTATTTCATTACATCATTAAATAGGGCATATCCCATTGGTGCCATACCGATTGGCGCACCTTGGTGGCCTGAATTAGCCTTTAACACCATTTCGGCTGATAAAGATCTAATTGTATTGATAATTAAATTTTCCATAAATATCCTTTCCTTATTGTGTTTTATATTTTGTGCTTCCCTTTAATTATATATCTTAGGTGCTTAAAATACAAAAGATTATCTATGATTGTAGTATCTTTTACCATCTTCGATTTTTTCTAAATAGAAGCCTTCAACATCTTCTCCAAGACTTATTTCTCTATCTTGATTTTCAATATATTTAGGCTTGAAATATTCTTCATCATAGTAGTCAAGGGACATCTCTTTTCTAGTATTCAAAGAATCTTTAATATCTTCTACATCAATATGGTCCCTATAGTTTTCAGCTAGGTATCCTGTAAATATTTCTGAAACAGCTCCTGAGCCATATGAAAATAGTCCTATTTCTTGACCAGCTTCTAAATCTCCATAAATCATTTGAGATATTAAAGCTAGGTATAGTGAGCCTGTATATAGGTTGCCTACTTGTCTGGTAAGTCTGGTAGAGTCTTCATATTTGTCTAGCCATTGGTCTATTTGTTTCCCATATTTTTCACCCAGGTCTTCCTTGCTTGCGACCAAAGCTTTTTTGCCCATTTTGGTAAATGGTAGGTGGAATAAAAAGGCTTGTAAAGAATCTTCACTATCCTCATATTTTTCCATAAATCCTTCCAGGTTTTCTTTAAACATATTTATATAGGTGTCTGTTGATAATTTGCCATCTACTAGAGGATATTCTCTATAGGATGGCCTCCAAAAATCATAACAGTCATAGGTAAGGGCTAGGCTTTTTCCTGATAATTCTAATATTTCAGCCTTGTTAGAAACTAAAACAGCGATAGCCCCAGCACCTTGGGTAACTTCTCCACCACTGTTTGCACCATAACTTGCTATATCAGAAGATAAGATAAGTACCTTTTCTTCTGGATTCAACTTAACATGGTTATAGGCATTTAGTAAGGCTGCTGTAGCAGAATAGCAAGCTTGTTTTACTTCATATGATTTAGCAAATTTATTTATTGACAAGAGTCTATGGACTTGACTAGCAGCAGACTTAGAAAAATCTATGGAAGATTCTGTAGCAAAGACAACTTGGCTTATGGCCTTTTTATCTTCTTCTGTCAATATTTTATTTGCTGCATTAGCTGCCATAGTCACTATATCTTCACTTTCTTCTATAACTGACATTTTTTCCTGACCTATGCCTATAGTCCATTTATTCGGGTCTACTCCTCTTTTTTCAGCCAGGTCTACAAGGTCTACATAATATTTAGGTATATATAATCCAATTTTTTCTATACCAACTTTACTTATTTCACTCATGTTACTCCTCTTCTCTCATCTTAGCCAATATTTCCTTAGCCAAACTTAAGTTAACCTTGTCAGCTTTAAGTAGCCTATCCATAAACTCATCCATTTCCTCTTCTTTAACAGCAATTTGTTTTGCTAAAGTTTTGGCATGTAAACTCATATGTCCTTTTTGTATTCCATCTGTAACAAGGGCCCTTACTGCAGAAAAGTTTTGAACAAGACCTACGGAAGCTATTATTTTTGCTAATTCTTTGGCATCTGGGTTTCCTAAAACTTGTAAAGACCATTTAGCTATTGGATTTATGGATATGGTACCTCCAAGTGTAGCAACTGCCATAGGTATTTCTATTTTCCCTAATAATAGGTCCTCTTCTTCATCAAAGGTCCAACTTGTTAAAGACTTGTATTGGCCATCTCTTACTGTGTAGGCATGGACTCCAGCTTCAACTGCCCTAAAGTCATTTCCTGTTGCTAGGACAACTGCATCTACGCCATTCATGACCCCTTTGTTGTGGGTAACAGCCCTATAAGGGTCAATATTTGCATATTTAGTCGCAGCTTCTATTCTTCTAGCTACCTGTCTAGCTTTTTCAATATCCTTGTCTAAGTTTTGTACCGGAGTTTTTGTTTCAGCTACAACTACTGATTCTGTAGCATGGTTGGACAAAATTCTCAATAAGGCGGAAGAATTTGTCAAGTCTTCAGCTAAAGGAGCCAAGGCTTCTAAAATTGTATTTATAGTGTTGGCTCCCATGGCATCACAGGTATCTACTGAAATATAGATGCATACAAAGTCTTGGTCAAACTTCTTGAATGTGATTTCTTTTGGACCACCACCTCTTTTTATCATACTTTGTGAATGTTCCTTGGCTAGGTCCATTAAATTATCTTTATTTTCTTCTAATATTTTTATAGCTGCATCTGGGTCTTCAACATTTTCTAAGATAACTTGACCTATTAAATATTTTTTATCCATGCTTGTTTCTATATTACCTAAGGTTTTTGCCCCATTGCTAGCAGCCGCTATTACCGAAGGTTCTTCTATGGCCATTGGTATGATATATTCTTTTCCATCAATAGAAAAATTCATAGCTAATCCTAAAGGAATCTCCATATTTAAAACATAGTTTTCAATCATGGTATCTCCTATTTCTTCAGCTAGAGATACTGGTTCATTTAACATATTCAATTCTTTTAAGATTTGCCTTCTTTCTTCAAGAGTTTTTTTATAAAACTTATTAAATTTCTCTTTCATTTTTTCTCCTATCCCTTATAGTTTGGGTTTTCTAAAAGGATTGCTATTCCTTGGCCTCCACCTATGCATGCTGATGCTATAGCATATCTTTTATGTAGATTATTTTTAAATTCATAAATGATAGATGTGATTTGTCTAGCTCCCGACATGGCTAAAGGATGACCTAGTGCAATAGCTCCACCATTTATATTAAATGAATTTTTGTAATATTCACTGTCCATGCTTATGTCTAATTCTTCAAGACATCCTAGAATTTGACCTGCAAAGGCTTCATTGATTTCTAAGATATCTATATCTTTTTTAAGGTCTAAATTGTTGTCTCTACATATCTTATTTATTGCTTCAACTGGTCCCAAACCCATCATGTCTGGTCTTAGACCGATAATAGAATAGTCTACAAATTTCGCTAGTATATCTAAGTTATTCTCCTTAGCGTAGTCTTCTGTTGTCATAATATTAAAGGCTGCTCCATCATTAAAGGAAGAAGAATTTCCACCAGTTACTGAGCCTTCTTCCCTAAATGCAGATCTTAACTTAGCAAGTTTTTCTATACTTGTATCTGGTCTTACTTGTTCATCTTCATCAAAGATAAAACCATTTTCTACTTCTATACCTACTATCTCTTGGCCTAATCTACCACTTTCTTTAGCTTTTTGAGCCTTTATATGGCTATCATAAGCAAATTTATCTTGGTCTTCTCTAGATATTTTATATTTTTCTACTATATTTTCAGCTATCAATCCCATATTTTCTATAACATGGTCTGTACCAGATACACTTCTTAAACATTCAAAATTTGTATCTATCAGTGCTTTATTAGCAAGACCTAGACCTTGAAACCTAGCTTCTAAAGGTAGTTGGTAAGGTGACCTAGACATCATTTCTATACCACCTGCTGCTACTACTTCTTTCTTTGAAAATTGTAGCTCATGGAAGGCTGATATAGCAGCTTGGATACCAGACCCACAGACCCTATTTACAGTCATTCCAGTTAATTCATCCTTTAAGCCCATATTTATTCCAATAACTTGGGCTAAATTTATAGCTGTATTGCTAGAAATAACATTTCCAACTACGACTTCATCTATATCATCTTTCTTTATCCTTGATCTAGAAATAGCATCTTCAAGGACTTTTTCTCCTAATTTTTCAATTGCAATATTTTTTAATTTTCCTAAGTACTTTCCAACAGCTGATCTAGCTGCTCCTACGAATACTATATTTTTCATTTTTTCTCCGTTATTTGTTTTAATTCAATTAATATTTATTGTAACTCAATAAGTAATTTTATTATTACATATAGTCATCTTATTTACAAGAAGCAAGATTCATTATTATATTTTTGTTAATTGGGTATTTGTTATATAATCTTTTTATAGGTAATACATTATTTAAACATTTTTATATAATATATTTAATATGAAATAATATTTTAATTTTATTAGGAGACTTTGATGACAGATAAAAGAAGAAAAAATAATAAAAATAATAAAAACAATCGAGGTCCAAGGCCAATATGGCAATGGTATTTGATTGGTGCTGCTATTATTTTAGCTATACAGATGTTTATTTTACCTACGGTAAAAAATAGCAGTATAAAAGAAGTTAGCTATAGTGAATTTGTACAAAAATTATCTAGTGGTGAAATAAAAGAATTAAAAGAAGAATCTTACCAATACTTATTTAAAACTGGTGACAAGGAAAATGAAAAAGTATATAGGGTTGGTAAATGGAAAGATCCAGATATAACAAAAAGACTTTTAGATGCTCAAACAAAGTTTGGTACAGAAATTGTCGAACCAACCAATCCATTTATACTATTTTTAGTTCAGTTGGTTGTACCACTTGCAATAATGTTTTTAGGTATTAGGTTTATAACAAAAAATATGATGGGTGGATCAAATGCTATGAGCTTTGGTAAATCCAATGCCAAGATATATATTCAACCAACCAATGCAGCTAAATTCAAAGATGTAGCTGGTCAAGATGAAGCTAAAGAATCTTTGGAAGAAATTGTGGACTTTTTACACAATCCAAAAAAATATGCAAAGATTGGTGCTGTAACTCCTAAGGGCGTGCTTTTAGTGGGCCCTCCAGGAACAGGTAAAACTCTTTTAGCCAAGGCTGTTGCCGGTGAAGCCAATGTGCCATTCTTCTCACTATCTGGTTCAGAATTTGTTGAGATGTTTGTAGGTCTTGGTGCTTCCAAGGTTAGAGATTTATTTAAACAAGCCAATGAAAAAGCCCCATGTATTGTATTTATAGATGAGATTGATGCTATAGGTAAGAGAAGAGATACTTCAGGCTATAGCGGAAATGATGAAAGAGAACAAACCCTAAACCAATTACTTAACGAAATGGATGGTTTTGATGCTACTTCAGGAGTTATTATACTAGCAGCAACAAACAGACCTGAAATCCTAGATCCTGCTCTAACAAGACCTGGTAGGTTTGACAGACAAGTAAGGGTTGAACTTCCAGATATTAAGGGAAGGGAAGAAATATTAGAAGTTCATGCAAAGAAAGTAAAAATGGACAAAGACGTAAATCTAAAGAACATTGCAAGGATGACAGCTGGTGCATCTGGTGCTGACCTAGCAAATATCATAAATGAAGGTGCCTTAAAGGCAGTTAGAGAAGGTAGAAACAGCGTTACAGAAGAAGACTTGTCAGAATCAGTTGAAGTAGTAATAGCTGGTCAAAAGAAAAAGAATGCAGTAATCACACAAAAAGAAAAAGAAATTATAGCCTACCACGAAGTTGGTCACGCTATAGCAGCTGTAGCCCAAGAAGATACAGCTCCTGTTACAAAGATTACAATCATTCCTCGTACTTCTGGAGCCTTAGGTTACACCATGCAAGTCGAAGAAGAAGAGAAATTCCTAATGTCTAAGGATGACCTCTTTAGAGAAATGGTTACTCTTGCTGGTGGTAGGTCTGCTGAAGAAATTATCTTCAATATCAAAACTACCGGTGCCTCAAATGATATAGAAAGAACTACCAATATAGCCAGAGCTATGGTAGCAACTTATGGTATGGATGAAGACTTTAACTTTGTTTTACTTGAAAAACCTTCTTCCCAATACCTAAAGGGTTCAGGTACAAACTCTTATGCAGCTACAGAAACAGAAAACATGGTTGATAAGAAGATTATGGAAATCATAAACCAATCCCATGCTAAGGCTCATGAATTACTAAATGCGAATATAGATAAGTTACATGAAATTTCTAAATACTTATTAGAACAAGAAACTATTACTGGTGAACAATTTATGGATATCTTCCATAATGAATATGTTTTAACTGAAAAACCAGATTATATTAAAAACTTGGAAGAAAAAATAAAAGACCAAGATGTCAACCAAGACTCTGAAGAAACTATTGATGAATTAGAAGATTCAGATAAGAAAGAAGATTAATATATAAAGAAAGAGTAAGAACTTTGTATTCTTACTCTTTTCTTTAAGCTAAATTTTCTATAAAAGATTCAACCATATCAGCTGACCTTTTTGAAGTTATTTCTACATTTTTCAAAAAATCATTTTCACTATTATCCTTATCCACAATATCAGATAAGGACCTAATCACCACAAAAGGTATAGAAAACTTTTCACAAGCTTGACCTACAGCTCCCGCTTCCATTTCACAAGCTATGGCTTGTGGGAATTTCTCTCTTAAGTCTTTAATTAGACTATTATCACCTACAAACTTATCGCCTGAAATTATATCTCCAAAGTAAATATTTGCCTCTATATGATTTTTATCAAAGGCTTCCTTTATTTTATCTCCTAGACTTTTATCTGACTGACTATAAATTCCAAGCCCCTCAGGACCATCTAAATAACTAGTATCGAAATCATGCTGGATTACCCTATCCGAAATCACTATATCTAAAGTTTCTTGGCTAGGAATCATTCCTCCTGAAGTACCAATATTTATAACAAAGTCTATGTCAAAATGATACAAAAGAATAGTTGTTATAATAGCAGCATTTACCTTGCCTACCCCGCTTTTACATAAGACAACTTCTTTTTCTTTTATATTTCCTTTATAAAAAATGGAATCCAAATAATTAATTTCTTCTATATTATGCATTTTATTTTTAATTGCTTGGACTTCTACATCCATAGCCCCTATTATTCCTATCATCTTATCTCCTAATAAAAAACTAGCTAGTTGCCTAGCCAGTTTATGTTTTTATAATGATTGTGCAGCTGTAACAATAGATGTCATATAAACATCCTCAACATTACATCCCCTTGATAAGTCATTTACAGGTTTGTTTAGTCCTTGTAAGATAGGACCTACAGCTGTAAAGCCACCAAGTCTTTGAGCTATTTTGTAACCAATATTACCTGCTTCTAGATTAGGGAAAATAAAGGTGTTTGCCCTACCAGCAACAACTGAATCTGGAACCTTTAATTTTGCAACTTCTGGTGCAAAGGCAGCATCAAATTGCATTTCCCCATCAATATCAAAATTATATCCTTTTTCTTTAGCTAATTGTCTAGCTATTTTTGTAGCTTCTGCTACCTTCTTTGTATCTTCTGTAACAGCTGAACCCTTTGAAGAATATGATAGTAAGGCAATCTTTGGATCGATTCCAAATGTTTGAGCTGTAATGGCTGAAGATAAAGTAACTTCTGCTAATTGTTGTGCATCCAAGAATGTATTGATAGCAACATCAGCAAATAAGTATTTTTCATCTTCTCTTAATAAAATCATAGCACCAGATGTTCTTGAAACGCCTGGTTTTGTTTTAATAATTTGTAAAACAGGTCTTACTGTATCTCCAGTTGTATGAACAGCTCCTGAAACCATTCCGTCTGCATCCCCTACTTGAACCATCATTGTTGCGAAGTAGTTTGGATTTTTAAGCATTGATTGACCTTCTTCTTTTGTATTTTTCCCTTTTCTTCTATCTACAAAAGCATCTACATACCTATCAAATTCTGGATCATCTTCAGGATTTCTGATAGTTACTCCTTCAATATCAAAACCATGCTCTTTAGCAGCATTTTTCACTTCTTCAGGATTACCTAGTAAGATAGGAATAATTACTCCTTCTTTATGTAATCTTTCAGTAGCTTCTAAGATTCTTGGATCTGTACCTTCTGGTAAAACAATTGTTTTATCCTTACCTCTTAATTTTTCCTTTAATTCATCAATTACTTTTAATGACATTTCTCCCCCTATTTATTATTTAAAGCTTTGTCCAACGCAATTTGTTCATCTCTAGACATTTCAATGTCTGACCTACCATTTTGAATATGTTTAGTATAGTTATATGATGACTCTCTTGCATTTATGCTCGTCAACATTATACCATTATTAAACCTATCTAGTAAAACCATAGTGAAAGATAGTTTTCCTGTTTGATTTTCAAAAGCATCATACTTGTGTAAAACAACTTTTTGAACAGCGAATGCTAGTTGTTCATTCATGTTTTTTAGTCTTTTATCTGTATCTTTACCAATTTCATTTTCAAAGTCTTCCTGAGCCTTGTTTAAGCTATCAAAACTTTTATCTAGTCTTTCTTTTATTTCGTCCAGTTCATTTTTATATCTTGCATCAAGACTTGATATACGGCTGGAAATATCATTTGATACTTCATTTATTGAAGTATTGAAATCTTTTGTAAATCCATTTGTAGACTTGTCTAGATTATCTTCAAGTCTTCTTGAAAGATGCTCTAATTCTTCAACCTTTTCAAATGCCACATCCACATCTTCAGATAATTCACCTAAAAGTTCTTCAAAGCTTAATTCACCTCGTCCTCTTAAAAGCTTATTATATCTTGAAGTGATTCTGGACATCCTATTTGAAAGTTGATTTAAACTGTAAATTGTAACAAATAGTAATACAGTTAATATTATAATTATTAATAGTAAAATAACTTGCATATTTATACCTCTTCTTCATATTGAGATAGGAAATCTTCTAATTGGTCGTCACTTGAAAATTCAATATTGACTGTCCATTTATTTTTACCCTTGTTAACTTTAACTTTAGTACCAAGACTTTCAGTTAACCTCTCTTCTATATCAACTACAAAGATATCTCTGCTTACATTCTTCTTTTTACGAGAAGCTTTCTTTTCAATCTCATTTACAGTGATTTCTTTTCTAGCTAGCTTATCTAAATAGTCTTTCCTTAATAATATATCATCAATAGAAAGTAAGGCTCTAGCTTGTGAAGAAGTGATATTCCCATTTTCTAATTCTTTAATGGTAAAATCATCAAGCTTTAACAACCTAACCATATTGGCTATATAGGTTCTAGACTTGCCTAAAAGCTCAGAAAGTTCAGCTTGAGTCATCTTGTAATCTTTCATTATATTGTTATAAGCTTGGGCTTCTTCATAAGGATTCAAATCTTCTCTTTGGATGTTTTCCACCATAGAAACCATGTCTTTATCTTTTTTAGATAAGTCTTTAATAATAGCTGGAACTTCTTTTAGTCCAACTGACTTAGCTGCCCTAAATCTTCTTTCACCAGCAACTATTTCATAATGGTCTTCTCTTTTTATTAAAACCAATGGTTGTAAAACTCCATACAACTTAATTGATTCACCTAAAGAATCTATGCTCTCTTGGTTAAAAGTCTTTCTAGCATTATCTTCATTGACCTTTATTTGATCAATTTTAATAGATAAGACATCATCGACAATCTTATCTTTTGAGTTTGTTTTTTTATTAGTTTTAGTCTTGTTTTCTTCTTTCTTATTTATTTTTTTATCGGTAGTTTCTGAATAATTATTCTCTTTTTTAGTATCTTCTCTTTCTGGTATCAAAGCTCCCAGACCTCTACCTAAAGTTCTTTTCTTTGCCATATCCACCTACTTATTATTTTTTATAATTTCATTAGCCAGTTTTTTATAAGCTAAGCCACCCTTAGAGTTTGGATCATAATCTAAAATAGATAGACCATGTGAAGGGGCTTCCGCCAATCTTATATTTCTAGGGATAACAGTCTTAAAGACCTTGTCCTTAAAATATTTTTTTACTTCTTCAACAACATCTAGAGATAAATTGTTTCTGCCATCAAACATAGATATTAGCACACCTTCAACCTCTAAGTTTGGATTCAAACTTTGTTTAATCAATTCAATAGTTTGTACTAATTGAGAAACACCCTCTAAGGCATAGTATTCAGTTTGTATAGGTATCAAGACTGAATCACTAGCAACTAAGGCATTTATGCTTAACAGTCCCAGAGATGGAGGACAATCAATTATCACATAATCATAATCTTCAGTTTTTTCTAAAATGTTCTTTAATAGACTTTCTCTATTTTCTATATTAACAGCTTCTATTTCAAAACCTGATAAATCAGAATTAGAAGGAAGTAGATAGACGTTTTTAGCACTTGTTTCTAAAATGTTTACTTCTTCACCTAATAAGGCATCATACAAACTTGACTCTAAAGAATGTTTGTCTATACCTAGTCCAGAAGTACTATTAGCTTGGGGATCTAAGTCTATTACTAATGTTTTTTTCTTTTTATTTCCTAAATAAGCGGCTAAATTTACAACAGTTGTAGTTTTTCCAACTCCGCCTTTTTGATTAAATATTGATATAACTTTCATATTCACCTCATTTAAAATTATATCAGATATTAGTCTTTAATTAAATAATAAAATGTTTCATATGAAACATTCTTATATTCTTTTTTTTTATTTTTTTGAATTGTTTCATGTGAAGCATTTATATTAATTTTGATTTTTTGACAAATGAAATACAATATTATAAAATTTAACTAAAAATAAGGATTTCTTTTTTGAACAGTAAGTAATAAGGAGCAAGTATGAGAAATGTATTTTGGTGGAAGTTAAATCCAATAGAAAAATTAAACCGCTATAAGTGGGCTTTGATTATATTACCAATATTAGTTATAGTTTTGTTCTGGAAGTTTAGATTTGTACCTGCAATAATACTTTCTTTTATATTTGTAGAACTAGCATATATAAAGTATGAACTACTCAAACTAAAAGCTGACCTCTACAAAAAAGAAATAATATAAAACTAATTCTTGTATAAGATAATGAAGCCCTGCTTTAAAGTTTCATATGAAACATTCTGTCAAATATATCTATTATTGAATTTAAATTGTTTCATATGAAACAATTGCTATATACTTTTAATGTATTGTTTAAAATATAAATGTTTCATGTGAAACTTTAAAATAAAAAAAGAGCTGGGTAACAGCTCTTAATTTAATGGTTTACTTCTTGGTTTACCACCAGCTCTAGGAAACCTATGTGGTGTATTTTTAATTTTTCTTATAACTATAAGACTTCTAGATCCTAAATTATTAGGAAGATCGTATTCAATTACCTTGTCTACATATCCACCAAGCAGCTTTATAGCACCTTTGGCTTCTTTTAATTCTTTATTATAGTTTGGTCCCTTCATAGATATGAAGTATCCTCCAACTTTTACAAATGGAAGGCAATATTCAGATAGAGTAGAAAGGTTAGCAACAGCTCTAGATACAGATATATCATACTTTTCTCTATAATCTTCTTTTCTTGCCAACTCTTCAGCACGACCATGGATAGTTTCCATATTTGTCAATGCTAAATCTGATATTACTACATCTAAGAAGTTGATTCTTTTCTTTAATGAATCTAATAAAGTAAATTCCAGACTATTATTATATATCTTTAGTGGTATACCTGGAAACCCACCACCTGTACCTATATCTATAATCTTTTGGTTTTTCTCTATCAAGCCTGACTTATAAACCAATAGGGAATCTAGGAAATGTTTTATATATACTTCTTCTTCATTAATTATCTTTGTTATATCAATTTTGTAATTCCACTCTTCCAGAAGTTTATAAAAGTCTTCGTAATTTTTGATTTCTTTATCTGATAGGGCAAAGCCTTCTTTTTCAAATAAGCCTTTATACTTCATTGTTTTTCCTTCTTTGTACTTCTAGGTATATTAGGATAACATTGATATCTGCAGGTGTTACCCCTGACATTCTTGAAGCTTGCCCTACAGAATTTGGTCTAATTTTATTTAATTTTTCTACAGCTTCGTGTTTCAACCCATCTATTTGTCCATAGTCTTCAATATGGTCTAGTCGCTTGTTTTCCATCTTCTTAAACTGTGAAATTTGTGCATTTTGCTTGTTTATATAACCTTCATATTTTATTTGTGTTTGCACTTCTAATATATATGGTCTCTTTATTTCTGGTCTTTCTGGATCAAAAACTTTTACTAGTTTATAGTCTAACTCTGGTCTTTTTATAAGATCATATAAGGTCGTACCTGTTTTAATTGGATTTGAGTCTAGACTTTCTAATAAGTCATTATTTTCCTTGGTAGG
>NZ_CAMPYN010000037.1 GCF_946998255.1 uncultured Helcococcus sp.
ATGACCTTTCCATCTCTTCTGTTTCTAACAAGCCTTGCCTGTTTTAAAAGTCTTAATTGGTGACTTATAGCAGATTGTCCCATATCAAGTACTTTTGAAATATCTGAGACACATAGCTCTCCTTTTCCAAGCGTTAAAAGTATTTTTAATCTAGTAGAATCTGAGAACATTTTATAAAAATCTGCTAAGTCATAAATATCTTCATCAATAGGCAAAGACTCTTTTGCTTTTTTTATTTTATCTATATTATTCATAGAACCTCCGATGAACGTATGAACAATCGTTCATTTATACTGTTATTTTACTATTTATTTTTTTTAATGTCAATACACTTGCATTAATTTTTATTTCTGATAGTTTTTTGTATAAAAAACCTTCTGATTAGTATTTCTTCAAGCTAATCAGAAGGTTATATAAATAAAATTTTTCATAATCTTATATGATCTATTATTTTATCAGCACTATTAAATTCTTCTTTAGATATATCAATCCAATTTGAATATTCATTTCTCCTAAACCAGGTTAATTGTCTCTTAGCATAGCGTCTAGAATTTCTTTTTATAAGCTCTATCATTTCTTCCTTACTATATTGACCTTCTAAATAAGGGATGACTTCCCTATAGCCAATTGCCTTTAAGGACTGGACATTTTTCTCTAGGCCTTCATCTAATAGACCTTGCACTTCTTCTATCAAGCCTTGGTCTATCATTTGATCTACTCTTTTATTTATCCTATCATAAAGTACTTTCCTATCATCAGTTAAAACAAAAAGCCTATAGTCTATATCTTCGTTTAAATTTTTTCTATCATAGTTTATTTTTTTACCAGCCAATTTATAAACTTCAATGATCCTTATCATCTTTTTCATATCATTTAGGTTTATATTTTTATATAGGTCAACATCTATATCTCTTACCTGGTCTAAAAGACTTTCAGGGTATTTTTTATATTGGTCTTCAAGCTCTTTTCTAAGCTTATAGTCAGGCTTTACATTTAAAAAGTCATAGTCATATACTAAAGAGTCAATATAAAGACCTGTCCCTCCTACTACTATTGGGATCATATCTTTTTCGAAGATTTGATCAAATATTTCATAGGCCTGATTTTGAAAATTTTGCACAGAATAATTTTCACAAGGATCCACTATATCAATCATGTGGTGGACTATTCCATCCATTTCTTCTTCTTTGATTTTAGCTGTACCTATATCCATTTTCCTATATATTTGCATGGAATCAGCTGATACAATTTCAGTATTCAATTTTTTTGCAAGTTTGATAGCAAGGTCAGACTTACCTACTGCTGTAGGACCAGCTATTATAATTACTTTTTTCATATCATCTCCTAAAACTATTATAACATTAATTATCCTGTAATATCTTTACAAAGTTTCTTGACCCATCCCCTATCCTTGACCTTTGATATTCAGCAGTCTATAATACATTATATGTTAAAATTTACATAAAAAAGGAAGTTAAATGACAAAAACTAATTTATTCAAAACATATTTAAAATACTTGTTACCAACCTTGGCAACCATGGTATTATTTTCAACCTATACTATGATAGATGGTATCTTTGTTGGCCAAGGGGTTGGTAGTCATGCCCTATCAGCTGTCAATGTCGCCATGCCTTATGTGGCTCTTTTATTTGCTGTATCTATGCTTATATCCATAGGTAGTTCAAATATCATTACCTATTATTTGGGTAGGCAAGATAAGGAAAAAGCTGATGAAGCCTTTACTATAGGCTTATTTTTATCCCTAAGTATTTCTATCATACTTACTTTAGTGTCTTATTTTAATCTAGATTTATTGGTGGATATCTTGGGAGCAACAGATTCTATAAAAGACTTGGTTAAGGATTACCTATCAGTAATTATATTCTTTAGTACATTTTTTATAATGACCTATATCTTTGAAATTATGGTAAAGGCTGATGGTAGTCCCCAGCTTACTATAGTGTTTATGGTAGTTTCAGCCTTGACAAATATAGTCTTAGACTATGTCTTTATCTTTATATATGACTATGGTGTAAAGGGGGCTGCTATCGCAACTGGCATAGCCCAAACCCTACCATGTATTGGGTATATGATTTACTTTAGGTCAAAAAGGGCGAAATTACGATTGACCAAATTTAAGTTAAGATTAGGTAACTTAAAAGAAATATTTATTTATGGAATCCCTGCATCTCTTACAGAATTATCTACAGGCTTTATTATATTGATGTTTAATAACGCCTTAGGAGATAGCTATGGAGAAATAGGATTGACTACATTCTCAGTCTTGGCTTATGTGCTTAGCCTAGTGGTAAATACCATGCTAGCTATAAACCAAAGTGCCCAACCATTGACCTCATACTTTTATGGGGCTAAGGAATATGGTGTAGTAAATAGGTTAAAAAGATATATGCTTGTTACTGTAGCTACAGCCGGTGTATTGATATTTACCTTGATACAAATATTCCCAGGCCAAGTGTTTGGATTATTTTTCAAGAGTGATGATGTAGAATTTATAAAATTTTCTATCCATGCTTTAAGAATATTTAGCTTAGGATTTTTAGTTTTAGGTTTTAATATAGGGATTGGCGGTTATTTAACAGCTATAAAAAGACCAAAATATGAATTTATTATATCCGCCCTCCGAGGCTATATAAGTATAAGCGTATCTATAATCCTTATACCAATCATATTTTCATACCATAGCATATGGTATGCCTTGTTTGCATCAGAATTATTAACTTTATTAGTATCATTATTCTTATTAAATAAAGTAAGAAGATTATCTTAATATAAATGAGTGTTTAAGTTTTTCTTAAACACTCATTTTTGCTTAGTCTATTAATTTTTCATAAAGATTTTCATCAATCTCCCAAATACCTTCATACGGTATTTCTATATAGTATTTACCTACTATATTTTTCTTCGTATAAAGATGTAAGTGTTTTTCTTTATCATCATTTTTGATTACAAATGTGTGGTATTTATCTATATTTACTGGAGTTTCATTTACAGAAGACCCTTTATAATTATCTACATCTTCTAAGATCTTGAAAAATTCTTCTTTATTTTCACTATATTCTTTACCATCTAATGATATTTTTGTATCTGGTCCTTGCATGTCGGCTAATTTTAATTTTACCTTTTTACTTGTACATCCTGTAAGTACTAAAACCATAAGTAGGCCTGTACATATAAGACTAATAATTTTTTTCATAAATTCTCCTATTTATTTAATATATTTATAAACTCATCCCTAGACAAATTATATATTATATTTTGACCATTTTCAGTTGTGTAAGGATTTTCAAGCTTGCTTAGTTCCTTTATAAGGACTTGGCATTGGTCAAGGCTTAAATTGTTTGCTCCTGATGATGCCATGGCTATTGAAGACCTTAAAATCTTGCCCTTCCTATCTTTTTCATATGAACTTATATCATCTAAAAGACTTTTAAAGTTTTCAATATTTGATGGCTGGTCAAAATAATATGGAATTGACCTTATAGCTATTGAAGACTCATCGAAGAGGTCTATATCATAGCCTAAGTCATTGAATAAATTTTTATTTTCCTCAAATATATTTAATTCACTATTTGAAAGATTTACTATAATAGGTTTCAATAAGTCTTGGCTGATATTTTCCTTATTATCCACACTTGACTCATATATAAGTTTTTGCTTGGCCCTATTTATATCAACTATCTTCAACTGATCATTCTTAAAATCTTCTATAAGTATATAACGATTAAAGATAATAGCCTTTATATCTTCATTGTCTAAGTCAAAAGAAATTTGAATATTTTCTTCTTCACCTGTAGCTGTGTTATTATCATAGACTTCAAGGCTTTCATATTCACTAACCATATTTGGCCAAGTGAAATCTGTATGATCCTCAAAATCTCCAAAATCATCAATTTTTTCAGAATCACCTTCAAAAAAGTTTTCAAGCTGTTCATTTTCTTTTCTTTGATAATCTTTTACATCAGCAGGCTCTTTATAAGCATCTAAAACCTGCTTATATCCATCGCCTTGGTTAAGATCATAAAAGGAAATGAGTTTATCTTCTTTTTCTAACTTTTTAATATTTTTCGGAAGATTAGCTTCCATTAAACCATCATAAATATTTTTATAAAGTACATCGGTTAATTCATCCAGGTAGGAGAATTTAATCCTTTGCTTGTTTGGATGAATGTTGACATCTATCAGGCTAGGATCTACCTCTATTTTGATATCATAGAGAGGAAACCTTCCACTAGGTATAAGATTGCTATAAGCTCTTTCTATGCTATCTGCAATATCCTTATTTTCAATATATCGTCCATTTACATATACAAATTGCATGGACCTATTTCCCTTGTAAATCTTATTATTCGAAACAAGGGCATTTACCTTGTAGTGGTTTGATTCAAAGCTTAAATCAATTGAATTTTCTATAAAGTCCTTACCAAACATGGTTTCATAGTTTATATCTCTTGAAGACTTATTTGAAGTCTTGAATACTTCCCTATTATTCCTTATATAGGTAAAAGAAATATGTGGATTTCCTATAGCAAATATATACATAAGCTGGGTTATTTTATTTGCCTCACTTAAGTCAGATGATAAAAACTTTTGTCTGACAGGTATATATTTGAATAAATCAAAAACTTCTATACTTGTACCATTATTCATGGCTATAGATTTATTTTCCACAATCTTGTTGTTGTCAAATTCAACATGACTAGCTAGATCTTCATCTACATTCTTCGTTTTGACTGTGACCTTTGATACAGCAATGATTGAAGCCAAGGCTTCACCACGAAAGCCCATAGAAAAGCTTGAATACAAGTCGTCAAATTCTTTAATCTTAGATGTAGCATGTCTAGTGAAAGCCAATTCTATTTCATCGGATTTTATACCGTGACCATCATCACTTACCCTGATGTATGACTTACCACCATCGATGATTTCTACAGATATATTTTCAGCCCCCGCATCTATTGAGTTTTCTACTAGTTCCTTGACTATAGAAGCTGGTCTTTCTATAACTTCACCAGCAGCTATTTTTTGAATGGTATCATTTGATAGGAGATTAATCATTATAAATATCCTTTGCCTTTTTCATTAAGGATTCAAGTTTTTCTAAGGCTTGAATACCCGTTATGTTGTTTATATCTATATCTTTTAGTTCATGTAAAAGTATTTCTGTTTCCAATGTATTATATTTAGGACTTTCTTCAAAATTCATACTAATTTGTCCATCACTAGCAATCTCTGGCCTTAGGTCTATATTTTCTAAGATATGTTTGGCCCTTGCTATTATTTCACTAGGTAAACCTGCTAATTTAGCTACTTCTATACCATATGACTTATCAGTCTTACCTCTAATAATTTTTCTTAAAAAGATTATATCCCCATCTTTTTCTTCTATTTCTACCTTAAGATTTTCCAGTGATGGGATTTCATCTTCTAGGGATGTTAGCTCGTGGTAGTGGGTAGCAAACAAGGTCTTTGACTTGTTGTGTTTAGTTATATATTCAACTATGGATTTGGCTATTGAATATCCATCATTGGTCCCTGTTCCCCTACCAACTTCATCAAGAATGATAAAGGAATTCTCTCCAGCATTTTTTATAATATTGGACATTTCATTCATCTCAACCATAAAGGTGGAATCACCCTTGGCCAGGTTGTCTGATGCCCCTATCCTAGTGAATATAGCATCTGAAATTGAAATATCTGCGGCCTTAGCGGGCACAAAAGATCCAATCTGACCCATCAATAGTATCAAGGCTAATTGCCTCATATAGGTCGATTTACCGGCCATATTAGGCCCGGTGATTATCTGGAAGGTCTTGTTATTTTTCCCAATTTCGGCATCATTAGCAATAAAGGCATTTGAACCTAAACTTAGTTCAACAACTGGGTGTCTACCCTCAGAAATACTAATATAGTTTTTATTGTTGAATATTGGCCTAGTATAATCGTTATTTAATGCAACCTTAGCAAAGGAATTTAAGGCATCAATTGTTGAAATAGTATCTGTTGTTGCCTTGATACGAGTAGATGCTTCTGATATAGTTTGTCTGATATCATTAAACAATTGATATTCTAAGTCCTCCACTTCTGATTGGCTACCTAAAATCATATCTGACAATTCATTTAGATAAGTTGTAATATATCTTTCACTATTTTTCAAGGTTTGCCTTCTGGTATAGTCTTCAGGTACCTTATCAAGGTAAGAATTTGTAATTTCTATATAATAGCCCACATTTTTATTGTAGGATATTTTTAGTTTTGGTATGCCCGTCTTTTTCTTCTGTTCGACTTCATATTCGACCATTAATTCCTTACCTCTTACAGATGAAGTCCTTAACTGGTCCAATTCTTCACTATAGCCTGCTTTTATAAGCCCACCCTCACTTATCTGTATAGGAGGATTGTCGACTATAGCCTGATCTATGAGGTCATGTAAGTCCTCTAAAGTATCAAAATTGTTAGATAAATTTTCAAATCCTTTGAAGTTTGATTCTTCAAGTAAGGACTTAAATTTAGGTAGATTTTCTATGGAATTTTTTAACAATAATAAATCTCTAGCATTAGCATTCCTATATGAAATCTTAGACAAGAGTCTTTCTATATCATAAATTTGATTCAATATCTCATCAAGATTCCTAGACAGGTCTTGCTTAGTATATAAGAAATCGACAATATCCAACCTACGATTTATATGGTCCTTATCTAGCAGAGGAAATTCTAACCAGGAATTTATCTTCCTAGATCCCATAGGTGTCTCAGCTAAATCAAGCACATGAAACAAGGAGTTTTTCCTTGAATTATCATTTAAGTTTTTATGGATTTCCAAATTTTCTCTAGTAGAAGCATCAAGTTTCATAAAGACCTTAGTATTGATATATTCAATATCATCGATATGTTCTAGCTTATCTTCTCTAAAGGAATAGATGTAGTCTAGTAAAAGACTAATGGAAACCAAGGAAAAATACTTGTCAGCAAAAAAAGTCTTGTTAAAGTTTTTTACTTTTTTATTTATCTTAGTCATATAGGCTTTTAGATCTAAAGAATCCAAGTCTACATAAGTTAGGTAAATGTTTTTTTGACTTATATAGGATTCTAAATTTTTAAATGCTAGCTTTTCAGATAAAACTATTTCCTTGGGATTTATTTTCACTATAAAGTCCAGCAAGTCTCTTTCTATATTGGCTGAATTTAATATTTCTGTAGTCTTAAATTCTCCTGTAGTGATATCTAGGTATGAAATACCATAAGAATGCTTGTCTCCATAAAGTGCAAGTAGAAAGTTGTTATCCTTTTCCTTGCCTTCTAAATCTAACATAGTACCAGGAGAAACAATCTTCACAACATTTCTTTTTACAATTCCCTTGGCTGTAGCTGGGTCTTCAAGCTGTTCTACTATACCAATCTTATATCCCTTTTCTACCAGCCTATTTATATAAGGATTGGAAGAATGGTGTGGAACTCCTGCCATAGGTACTCTTTCATCTAAGCCTGCATCCCTGCCGGTAAGTACTAGTTCTAATTCTTTAGCAGCAATCAAAGCATCATCAAAAAACATTTCGTAAAAGTCTCCCAACCTGTAAAAAAGAATTAGGTCCCTGTATTGGTTTTTGATTTCAATGTATTGCTTCATCATTGGTGTTAATTTTGATTGGTCAATCTTATCTATTAACATCTTCACCTCTAATTATCGTCCCTCTAACTTTTGCATCACTTGTCTTGTTTATAATAACTATTCCAATTATAACTAAAATTAAACCTAGAATAATATATGGATTTAGACTTTCTCCCAATACTAGGGCACTTAAAAAGGTACCAAAGAATGGTATAAATAATCTTAAGAATGCTATTTCAGATGCCTTGTATTCTTGCAGGATGATATACCATAGTGAAAAAGCTACTGATGATATCAAGGCTGCATAAATGATTAAAACTACTGAAAGGAATGTAAAATCCATTACCCTATTGGATAGGATAAATCCGATTACCATAAGTAAAAATCCGCCATATAAAAATTGACCGGCAGAAGAGGCAAATGGAGATATTCCCTTACCATGTTTCTTTACATAAATGGTTGATAAGGCGCCTAATATCGAGTTTATAAGCATAAAGCCTTCACCCTTTATTGTAAAGTTAAAGTCGAATCCCTTGTCGACATTTGTGATTATAATTCCTAATATTCCAAATAAAATAGCTATTAACTTGTATTTTGTAAATTCTTCTCCTAATAAATAATGAGAAAAAATAACTACAAAAAATGTTGAGGATGATGAAATCAAGGCTGACTTCATACCAGATGTATTTCCTGTAGCTACATAGAAAAATAAATAACCAAAGGTAACAACAATAAGTCCAAGTTTCAATAAATATGGAAAATTAGTCTTTAATTGGTGTAAATTTTTCTTATCTAAAAATGACATTATAAATACAACTAATAAACCCGCTAGGAAAAATCTGATACCTGCAACTAGGATCATTTCGCTAGTGTCTCCAGCTTGAATCCCCAGTTCTCTGTAAGTTAATTTAACTGTTGGAAAGGCTGATCCCCATAAAAATGTACAAAAAATGGAAATAATATAAGCCCACTTTTTATCTTTAATTAATTCTCTCAATTTTACCTCCAAATATATAAGATAATTATATCATAGGTATTTTAAAATAAAAAAAGACTCCTATTGAAGGAGTCTTAGTGATTATTCTTCGTCAGATGTGTTTTCTTCATCTTCTAATTTTAATTCTAATAAGTCACCTAAGTTTGATCCGAATGAATCTTGGCTTGGAGCTTCTTCTCTTTGAGGAGCTTTTTTCTTAGGAGCTGGTTTTCTTTCAGCTTTCTTTTCTTCTTGAACTGGTTTTTCAGGTTCAATTAAAGCTCTTCTACTTAGAGAAATTCTCCTTTCTTCTGGATTGATTTCTAAAATCTTAACTTCAATCTTATCGCCAATGTTCAATACGTCTGATGGTTTTTCAACGTGTTCTGGTGATATTTGTGAAACGTGGATTAAACCTTCAACACCTGAAGCTATTCTTACGAATGCACCAAAGTCTAATAGGTTAACTACTTCACCTTCAACAACATCTCCAACTTTGTATTCATTTTCAAACTTTTCAAAAGGTTTTTCTTGTAATTGTTTTAATCCTAATGATACTCTGTTCTTTTCTCTGTTAGCTTTTAGGATCTTAACTTCAACTTCATCACCAACATTTAATACTTCTGATGGTTGGTCGATTCTTTCCCATGAAATATCTGAAATATGAATTAATCCATCAACTCCACCTAAGTCAACAAAAGCACCGAAGTCTACCATACGAACAACCTTACCAGTAACTACTGCTTCTGGTTCTAGTTTTTCCCAAACCTCATCTAGTTTTTCTTCTTGAAGTACACGACTAGATAATACTAATCTCTTCTTCTTTTCATCTAAAGACATAATCTTTGCATCAAGAGTTTGTCCTTCAAATTGTTTAAAGTTTTTTACGAAATAAGTTGTGATTTGTGATGCTGGTATAAAACCGTTAATACCCATAACTTTTACTAAAAGTCCACCTGAGTTTGATCCGTAAACAGATGCTTCAACGATTTCTTCGTTTTCAAATTTTCCAACTAGTTTCTTCCAGTTTTTTAATCCAGCAACTCTTGAAGTTGATAAGGCTACATTACCTTCACCATCATCTAGTTTAATAACATAAACATCGATTTCTTGTCCAACTTCGAATGCATCTAAAGGATTTTCAGCTTCTTCTTCTGACATTTCATCCTTTTTGATAATTCCATCAGCACGGTAGTGAATATCTACATATACTTCATCTTCTTTTACTGCAAGTACTTCACCCTTAACTATATCTTTTGGGTAAATCTTTACCATGCTTTCTTCTACTTGTTCCATAAATTCTTGGTTTGTTAAATTGTCCATTAATTGACTTCCTCCTACTTTTAAAATATGATTTAATCATACTTTTTTATATTGTATAATAAAAACTTGCAAATTGCAACATTTTTCAAGCTTTTATATATATTTTTTCATAAACTTGATCTACTATATTTTTATAGCGTTCTTTTCTTGATTGTCCTTCAACCTTATTTATATCAACTATGTCAGTATAGATGACTTGCATTTTTTTGAATGGCTTGTAATTTCCTTTTATCCTAATTGGTAATATATTGGCATTACCTCTTGCTGCCAACATAGCAATACCATTGTTGAAATTTTCTCTAGATATATCTTCTTTCTTTTTGATTCTTGTGCCTTCTGGAAATATTCCTAAAACTTCTTCATTTTCTAAAACTTCTTCAGCTTTTTTCAAAGCTTCCCTATCAAGTCCGTGCCTGTCAATTGGAAAGGCTCCTATAGACTTATAGAACATAGCCATAAATTTATTTTGGAATAATTCTTTTTTGGCCATAAAATATATTCTCTTATCAAAAGAAGCTATTAGCAATATAGGATCTAACCAGCTCATATGGTTAGCACAAACAATCAATCTTTGATTTCCAATGTCTTTTGGCTTATTTACTTCTTCATATCTGAAAAAGATTTTTAATAGCAATTTTACTATGGGTTTTAATATCTTATATAACATGATTTTGCTCCAGGTATTGCTTCATCAGGTCAATTACCCCATCTTCAGATAAGTCTGTGCTATCTATAAGTATGGCATCATCTGCTTGTTTAAGAGGAGTTATTTCCCTTGTTGAATCAAACTCATCCCTTCTTTTTATATCTGCCAATACAGCTTCAAAGTCTTGGTTGGTTTCTTTACTATCTTGAAGTCTTCTTCTAGCTCTTTCTTCAGCACTTGCTGTTAAAAAAAATTTGATGCTTGCATCTTTCAAAACATGTGATCCTATGTCCCTACCATCAAGGATAATATTCGATTGTTTTGCAATTTTTCTTTGCATTTCAACTAACTTTTCTCGAACCCTTCTATAAGATGAAACTAAAGAAACATTTTTAGTAACTTGCTCGCTACGTATTTCCTTGATGATGTCTTTCCCATCTAAATAAAACTTATTATCTTCAATAGAAAGATTGATATCATCTAATTTAGAATTAATCAATTCTTCATCATTTATATCAATATTGTTAGCTAAAAAATAATATGTATAACTTCTATACATAGCTCCTGTGTCTAAGTAATTGAATCCTATCTCCTCAGACAATCTTTTTGCAATTGTTGATTTACCAGCTCCGGCCGGGCCATCTATGGCTATTGATTTATACATAGCTACTCCTATAAATTTTTCAAATAATTAATCTCTTTATCGGTCATATTTCTGTATTTACCTAAGTCTATACCGTCTAGGGAAATATCACCTATCTTAATCCTATTTAAGTCGACTACCTTATAATTTAAAGAAGCAAACATACGACGTATTTGTCTGTTTTTGCCCTCTTTTATTTTTATTTCAATAGTTTTATCTCCAAGTATGTTTATGATACATGGCTGGGTTATATAGCCCCCTATATCTACACCTTTTTCCAGAACTTCTTTGTGTCTTGATAAAAATCTTTTATCTATTCTAACTAAATATGTTTTAAATAATTCTGATCTTGGATGAATCACCTTGTTATAGATATTTCCATCATTAGTAATCATGATCAATCCCCTAGAATCCTTATCTAGTCTTCCTATGGAAAAAAGCTTAGTGTCTATATCTATTAGGTCAAAAATAATCTTATCATCAAATTTTTTACTATTGGTGCAAGCATATCCCACAGGCTTATTTAATAGGAAATAGTATTTATCGTCTAGAGGTTTTATAATCTGACCCTTATACTTTACTACATCCTTGTCTAAGTCAACTTTAGCCCCTGGAGTATCAATTATTTCATCATTTATAGTTATAAAACCCTGCTGGACTAGTTCATCAGCCTTTCTCCTAGATGCTACACCAGACTTAGAAATAAACTTATTAATTCTCATCATAGTCATATTCTAAATCCAAATCTAACTTGTCTAGGTTATCAATGCTTGGTAATTCTGCAAGACTTGACAAGTCAAAGGCCCTTAAAAATTCATTAGTTGTGGCATAAAGGATTGGCTTACCAATGGTATCGGCCTTGCCCACTTCTTTTATGAGGTTTTTAGCCTTTAAGGTATCAATAGAGGAATAAGACTTCACCCCTCTTATATTGTCAATCTCAACCCTTGTTACTGGTTGTTTATAGGCTATGATAGCCAAAACTTCCATGGATGAATTGCTAATTTTTTTATTACTTTGCTTGATCAATTTTGCCAAGTATTCCTGGTGTTCTTTCCTTGTCGACATTTGAAAATGATCATCTCTTTCATTGATTACAATACCACGTCTGTAGTGGTCAAACTCATCTTGAAGTTCTTTCAAAATGCTGCGGGTAGTTCTCTTGTCTTGGTCAATGATTTTCATTAGCTCATCAATATGTAAGGGCTCTGACCAAGCAAATAAAATGGCCTCAACTATTGATTTAAGTTCCCTATTTGTCATTGGTCACCTCCTCATC
>NZ_CAMPYN010000038.1 GCF_946998255.1 uncultured Helcococcus sp.
TGGTCTTTTGCAGTTTTTTCAGTAGTTTCTTCCACTGTTTGGTCTTTTGCAGTTTCTTCAGTAGTTTCTTCTGCTTGGTTTTCTTCAACCTTTACAGTATCTACTACTGTTTCTTGCTTAGAATCTAAACTTGATGCTTGTTTTTCCTCTTCTGCAGCATTTGCTACTAGAGGTTGACTTACTAATACTAAGGCTAAAACTCCTGGTATTAGAAGTTTTTTAAGTTTATTTCTATTCATTTTATCCTCCCTTTATACATAAGATAATATCACACTTATGTATTTTTGCCAATATAGGATATCAAAAGATATCCCATATTGAACAAATTTTATTCATCTTCCTTTTTCTTTTTAGAAACAAATATTCCAGCTATTGAAGCAAGTAGGGTTGAAATGAATCCTGTTGGAGCTAAAACACCCGTCTTTGGATTGTTGTGTTTTGGCATCACTGGTTTTTCTACAACCACTTCTGGTTCTTCTACAACTTCCACTATTTCTGGTTTTTCTACTTCTGGCTCTTCTATTTCAGGAACTTCTACTACTGGTTCTTCAAGCCTTGTTATCTTAAGAACTGGATAGTGTTCATAGTTTGCTGTTGTTTCATAGCTGATATATCTATCTGCATCTGGATAATTTAAGAAGTGACTTGAGTTTACAAACTCTACTTCTCTTACCAACTCAACATCTACACCACGTGGGATTATCACTACATTTCCTTCTACCCTTATTAATCTTCCTCCCCATCTTTCAACATCATGTTTGTCAGCTGGGTTATAGATATTTTCACCATTGTCTAATGGGTATTCTAACTTGTAGTTTCCTTTTATGATTTGTTCTATCAAGTTTCTCTTTATGGTGTTTAGTTCACTATGGCTTGCACCTACTAATCTTCCATTTTCATCTAATTTAGCATTTGCTAATAGATCTTCAAGGCTTGGTTTTTCAATGCTTTGATCAGCTTTTCTATTTGAGTCTAAATCATTTAATCTCCAAATCATGTCTACATCAATTTCTTCACCTGTATAAGTGTTGGTAAATTTCAAACTGTAGTTTTCATGTTTGTCATATAGGTTAAATTTATTTTGATCTAGTGGTCTCATTGTGTAGGCTACTATTCTTTCATTTTCACCTAAACCGATGTAGTAACCATTTTCTAAGCTTAATTTAGCTTGTCTCTTGTTACCCTTATCATCTTCTATGATCGCATTTATTTCATACTTACCACTATTTGCTAGTGTTTCTAGGTATCTATGGTTAGTACTTCTATTTGTCTTGTCATATTGATCAAATGAAACATTTGTATCTACAACTCTAGTTGTTTCTCCAACATAACGTTTATATGAATATAGGTATCTTGATTTTCCATCTTTATCCTTAAACTCATAGTGGTTATAGTATGGGCTTGTGAAATCATATGGGCTTGTTACTTCATTACCTTCCCTATCATAATAGGTTTTTGTTCCATCTGCATTTACCTTTTCATATATGCCAACTACGCTATATGGTGATAGGCTTGCGTAATTGTCTCTTTCAAGTAATGATTTAATATATGTGGTTAATTCAGCATTTCCTATTAGATCATAGCCATCTAAGTAGCTATTTAAGAATGGGTTATAGTAACGATGAACAGCATCTTTAGTTGTTTGTCTACGGTGGATCTTTCCACTTACATCAGCTGGATTTGTT
Source organism: uncultured Helcococcus sp. (assembly GCF_946998255.1). Classification (GTDB taxonomy): domain Bacteria; phylum Bacillota; class Clostridia; order Tissierellales; family Peptoniphilaceae; genus Helcococcus. The sequence goes on from NZ_CAMPYN010000038.1 coordinate 1,686, forward strand.
TCGTAAACTTCATTAAATAAAGCTTCATTTCTTACTATATCTTTTTCTTCAATCATGTAATAGTCTAGATAATGGTCTGCATCAATTTTTGCTTGGTAACCATTTTCTTCATTTAATTTGATTTCTTCCTTGTTTCCAAAGATATCTGATACTACTACTGTGATTTCTTTTGGTATGTCATGGTGTTCGTTTAATTTTATCCATTCTTTCTTAATACCTAAACTACGTTTGATATTTACATCTGCTGAAGGCCCTGCTGCAGCTATATCTGCATAGTCTTCGTTAGCTGGAGATAAATGTGTAACTGCTATGTCAGCGTGTAGATTATAAAGTCTTACATAATCAAATGGTCTTCTATTTGTGTCGTTATATTTAACACCCCAATGTTCCATATCTTCAGAAATGTCATGCCAATATCCTGAATATCTTGTAACATCTACTGTTGCATCCCCATATAATCCATGTATATCAAACATGTCTGCTTTAATTAGTTCTGGATGTTCAACAAATCTAAATTGTGTTTTTCTATGGCCTTTACTTTCATCATAGTCTTTTAGGGAAACCGGATTACCGTCTTTATCAACAGCAATCTTTGGTCTATATTGACTCATTGCTTCTGGTCTTATAGCAAATGGACCAAAACCACCTTCTCGGTTATTATTCCAAATTAGTCTAGAGTCGATAGCCATGTATGGTGTTTTCTTTACAATATCTTCATCTACATTAAATTTAACACGTATACCAGATACAGCTGGTGTTTCAGTAAAGAAGGCATAGGCTTGAAGATTTTCATATGATTGGTTTTCTGTTCCTAGTAGGAAGTTTGCCTCTTCGTCATTATTTGCCCTTACCATTACATTTTCTAATCTGGTTTTGCCTTCAAGTTTATCCGCCCAGGTTAAAGGTGTAGCATTCGTTCTTATTTTTAGCATAAGTTCATAAAACTTAGCATAGTACTCGTTTACTAGACTTTCTCTTACTTTATTAAGTCTTCCCGACTGCCACTTTTCTAATTCACTACGTACTCCTGCATCTTTCCATGCATCAAGATATTCTTTATATAAAGCATCATACTCTTTATTTGCCTTTTCTAAATCTTCAGCACTTGGTTTCAATAAATCGCTAAAGTTTACTTGGCCAAGTTCTACATTTACATTTTCGTATTGGATGTTATGCAATCCCCACGTCCAGTCTCTACCATATTCCTCAAATATATTTCTATATTTTTCTAAATAATAGTTTTTATTGATAGAATTTTCACCTTTAGCTAAATCTGAAATTAGTTCTTTAAATAATATATTATATTCATCACGATAACCCAGTTCTCTATTTCCTTTTAGGTATTCTTCAATAAAATCAGGATATTTTTCGATAAATCTTATATCATTTTCAAGCTTCATAGACAATAATTTATCTTCTAAATTATCTAACTCTTCTACTCTATCTTTGTTTGAATCATAATACCCAAAGCTATCTATTCCAGCTCCAATCAATTCAAATGTAGGATTTTTAGCATATTTTGGTAAGACTATAGAAAATGTATTTGCAGTCATCTTGTGGTCTGATGAATGGTGTGGTCTCACACTTACTTGATACTCGTAGGTCCATGAACCATCTTCATTTTGTACAGCTCCACCTATTGGGGTTACATCTACACCACCTCTACCAGCAGCAATGTTTCCTCCAATACCAGATAAACCATTGTCAGTTAGAGCATGAACATTATCGCTCAATAAATCGTATCTATCAACTTTTTTAGTGTCTGGATTTTTATTAGACCATTCTATAGCTTCATCTATATATTGGTCGTAAAAGTCTTTATTATTTACCCTGTAATCACCATATCTTCCATATCCATTAGCTATTTGAACTCCGATATCTACAATTTCGCCTTTTCCATAGTTTGCGTGGTATTCAACAACTTTATTTCTATTAAGGGTAAATGTGTTAGCATAGCCACCATCTTTTTTACCTATATCTCTACCAATGTTGAATTTGTCACCAGTATATTCAGTTGGTGATACAGTCCTATGAGTATATAAGCCATTAATATCAAACATACCAGGCTTGATTAACTCTGGATTAGATACAATATATTTAGTATATTTTCTAGTTTCTTTAATTAGGTTTAAGTCATCAACTGTATAATCAAATCCTTCCGGTAATCCAAAGAAACCAAACCCAAATAGCCTTGCCCAGTCATATTCTTGAAGTGATTGACAGCCCTCTTCGTAGGACCCTGATCCACCACCTTCTTGGGAACACTTCCACATAAATTGTCCACTGATAGCAATGTTAGGAGATTTCCTTACTATATCTTCATCTACATCAAACTCTACTTCCATGGCTATTGGACCATGTACACTACTACCGAAATTATATGATTGAAAATCTATGTCAGCAGCTCCATAGCTAAAAGTATCAAGATTATCGACTCTCCACGATTCTATAGAATAAGCAGATCCAAGTCCTGAGCCATTTCTATGGTTGTGGTCAGCTTGAACTATAAATAGGGGTAGCTCATCTTTTCCTTCAAGATTGTTTGCATAGGCATCAAATTTTCCAAATATAGTATAATCACGATTTTTAATTTCTTGCAATTCCTTTTGTCTTTTTGGATTGTTTTGAATTTCTTTAAATCTTGCTATATCTTTTTTAGCTCTTTCTAATCCTTGCTTTAGAGATTTTTCTTCTTTCTCAGTCTTATTTTCTTTTTCTAAAAGGTCTTTTATTTTTGCTTCGCTATAATAAGCATTTCCATTAGAATCTTTACCTACTAACCATTCCATTCCACCTTCTTCTACTATGGTGAATGGATTTTTAGATTCATCGTAATATAATGTATAATCTTCATCGAGTCTATAGTAATCTCTACTTGACATGATTGGTAAGTTTACATCTACATCAGTATTAGTGTATGTTATACTTCCATCTTCATTAGTGCGTGCAGTTTGAGTACCTACTAATTTAAATCTTACATTTTTAGCAAATGCTGGTAGTAAAATTTCTCCACCACGTACAGTTTGTCCATGGTCCGAAGATGTGACGCTTTGTGAAGATATATTGAATTTATATTTGTATGACCCATCTTCATTTTGCTGAGCGTAACCTTTTGGTGATATTGAAATATATCCTTGGTCTTCTGTAAGGTTACTCTTCATATCTTGGTATCCAAATTCACGTATATATCCTGATAATGATTTTCTCTCTTCAGCAGAAATTTGTATATTGTTTTTATCGATATAATCAGATACTACTTGGTCATATAATTTATTAATAGCAGCTAAGTCAATGCCTCCTACAGTCTGACTTAAATTGTGCGCAGGAGCATTTGTAGAATCTAAGAAATTATATTTGTTATTTAACTTATCTTTAACTACATATTTATCTCTAGTTAAATCTTCTTCAAAACTTGAGTTTGTATATGTCTTGTTATCATCTAAATTTTTAACAACGAATTTTCCTTCACTGTCTTTATTAACTTCAAACCCATTGTAAGAATAGATTTTTTCACCATTGTCAAGTGTAAAATATTTTACATAATCGGTAAATTCAACTTCTTCAATTCCTCTATATTTTTTGCCCACGTACGAATAAGAGAAATCTTTGGAATCAAATATTTTTCCATCATCAAGATTGGTGTAAGTGAACGTGCCATCCTCATGTTCTTGTTTTTCAAATCCTTTTACTGATATATATTTATTTGTTTCAGTAAAAGATAAGTATTGCCCTTCTTGAATATCGTTTATAATACGCGCATTATAATCTCGATATATATATTTTTTACCATCATCTAGATTTTCATATTCATAAACATCTTTAGCTATTTCTGTAACTTTAAATCCTTTGCTTGTAAATACTTTTTTAGGAGCATGTACTGTCAATACTTCAAAATTCATATAAGAGTCTGATAGATATGGCACCTTATCAAATTTTAAGTCTTCTTGAATCTTTGGATCTAAATTTTCAGCTAGATCATGGGAGTAGTTGTTAAAGTTAGTTTGTCCTTTTATGTGTAAATCTTTTCCTGGTATATATATATCTGTAAACTTTTTACCATTCTCATCATAATATTCTTTAAATTCTATATCTCCGAAATAGTTTATTGAATCAGATTTATAATAACCATCCTCAGTACGTATATTGTACTCTAGATAATTATCATAAGTTGTTGATGTAGGTATTTCTATTAACTGTTCATCTTTTAACTTCTTGATCCATTCCTTGTTCTTAGCATAGTCAGACATATTTTCACGATATTTCGCAAATTCTTCTTCTATTTCTTTGTCTGTATACTCTTTGTATCTTTTTGGAGTATAGTTATGCTCATCTTCTATTGCATGGTCTTGGTAATTTTTGTTGTAATTTTCATCTTCATATTTGTTTGGTAGTCTGCCTGAATCCTCTTTGGATATTTCATCTTCTTTAGACTCTTCTACCACATTATCAACTATTTTTTCTTCATCTTCTTTGTTGGTTAAGAAATCTAAGAAGTCTTTTTCACTTTCACCTACGTAGTTTGGTGTAGTATTTTCTTCTACGTGGATTTCTCCTGTTTCATTTGTAATTATGTACTTATCTGCTTCTTTTTCATTAGCTTCTAAATCTTCTAACGACAGAGCATTATCTTCAAGGGTGTTCGGATTTGTATTTTTTTCAACCTTTATTTGGTCACCCTTATCCTTTTCCTTGTCTTCCTCTTTGTTTTCAGCTAAGTCTGTTTGATCATTTACTTGATTTTCATCTTCTAATGATCTTGGCTCAGCCACATATCTTTTTGGCTCTACTTGATTGATTGTTGCAGGTGCTTCTACCACAATCTCATTGCTTAAACCTGTGTCGCCTGAAGCATTTGCAACAGGTACACGAAATACTAATACCAGACCTAGGGCACCTGGTATAAGATATCGCTTGATATCTTTTTTATTTGTTTCTTTTTTATTCATGTCTCCCCCATTTATTTATTTTTATGATAGAGTATCTATCATGATTTTCCCTATAATACGTTACATATATATCATACAATATATATGTTTTTTTGCAATTTTAATTATAAATTAATAAATAAATATTTTAAAAACAAGAGTCCCTCAGTATTAAACTGGTGGACTCTTGTTTTATCCTAGTATTTCACCTATTAACTTGTAAATATAATCCCTATTTTCTTTAGTTTCTGCAGAATAGTAGATTATTTTTTTCCTATCTTCTATGTCTAGTTTATTTGCGATGACTTTTATATATTGTTGTAGCTTTGATTTTCCGATTTTATCTAGCTTGGTAGCTATTACGTAACCTGAAAAACCCATATCCTTTATCCAGTTATACATCATCAAGTCATTGTCCGTTGGCTCGTGCCTTATATCTACAAGTAAAAATACTTCTCTTAAATTTTCCCTGTCATATAGGTAGCCTTCTATGATTTGTCCCCAATCATCTTTTTCAGACTTTGAAACAGCGGCATAACCATAGCCAGGAAGGTCTACTAGTCTAAACTTATCATCAATGTTGTAGAAGTTTATAGTCCTTGTCTTTCCTGGTTTTGAAGATGTCCTAGCAAGATTTTTCCTGTTCACTAGAGAATTTATCAAAGATGATTTCCCTACATTTGACCTTCCTGCCAGGGCAATTTCACTTAAGTTCGGATGAGGATATTGTTCTTTTTTTACTGCTATTTTTTCAAGACTTGGATTTTTAATCTTCATGGTCTTCTCCTTCTAAAAGGGCTAGTTCTAATACCTCTTCTACTTCTTTTACTGGGTAGAATGTAATTTCTTTTCTTGCTTCTTCAGGTATATCTTCTAGATCTTTTTCATTTTGCTTAGGAATAATTATATTTTTTATACCATATCTCAAGGCAGCTAAGGCTTTTTCTTTTAGGCCACCTATAGGCAATACCTTACCTCTAATTGTAACCTCACCTGTCATAGCAATATCTTGCCTTATCTTTTTATTGGTAAGGGCTGATACAATTCCTGTAGTCATGGTGATACCCGCTGAAGGACCATCCTTTGGAGTAGCTCCTTCAGGTACATGAACATGGATATCTCTTTCTTCAAAGATTTTACTATCTAAAGAAAACTTTTCTTGGTTGGCCCTTATATAGGATAAGGCCGCCATGGCAGATTCTTTCATGACATCACCAAGAGATCCTGTTAATTGTAACTTACCTTTACCCTTCATGGTGTTCACTTCTATTTGAAGCAACTCCCCACCAACTTGGGTCCAAGCTAGACCTGTAACAACTCCAACTTCTGGTGATTTTACAATTTCATCATCTAAATACTTTTCCCTGCCTAAAAAGTCCTTATAATTTCTTATTGAAATATTTACTTTTTCTGCGCCCTTTATAATTTCCATGGCTGCTCTTCTAGACAATTTAGCTAATTGCCTTTCTAAATTACGTACACCAGATTCTCTAGTATAGTTTTTAATTGCAAGTTTTAATACAGTATCAGAAACTTTCACCTGGCTACTTTTCAAACCATGGGCTTCTAATTGCTTAGGAAGTAAGAATTTTTTAGCTATTTTAAACTTGTCATATTCACTATAACCACTCAATTCAATTATTTCCATCCTATCTAACAAGGGTCTTGGAATAGTTGAAACATCATTAGCTGTTGTTACAAACATTACTTTAGATAGGTCTACAGGTATTTCAATATACCTATCCAAAAACTTATCATTTTGGTTTGGATCCAATACTTCCAACAAGGCAGAGGATGGGTCAGCTCTGTAATCACTTGATAATTTATCTATTTCATCAAGTAAAAACACCGGATTTAAAGTACTTATCCTTTGTAAGGAGCTTATTATCCTACCAGGCATGGCACCGATATAGGTTTTTCTATGACCTCTTATTTCACTCTCATCAGAAACCCCACCAAGCCTCATAGACACATATTCTCTATTCATGGATTCAGCCACAGCCTTTACAATAGAAGTTTTACCAACTCCCGGAGGGCCTACAAGGCAAAGAATAGAACCTTTCATATCTCCTTTAAGCTTCCTTACAGCTAAAAACTCCAAGATTCTTTTTTTTACATCTTCCATACCATAGTGGTCTTTGTCTAAAATTTCTCTGGATTTATTGATATCTATCTCATCTTCAGAATACTTACCAAAGGGTATTTCAAAAATATTTTCTAGATAGGTCCTTATAAGGTTAGATTCTGGAGATGCCCCGCTTATATAGTCTAGCCTATCCAATTCTTTTAGAAGATGGGCCTTATATTCCTTTTCTATAGGGAGATTTTCAATATCTTCCTTGTATTTTTCTTGATAAGTCTTGCCGCCAGCCTCTGTTTCTTCTAATTCTTCTTTTATTACATTTAATTGTTCTCTTAAGAAATATTCTCTTTGAGACTTATTTAGTCTAATATTTACCTGGCTATTAAGGTCATCCTTCATGGTTAAAATATCGATTTCTTTAGATAACACATTTAAAACTTTGATAAGTCTTTTATTTACATCTAATTCTTCAAGTACTTCTTGGACTAGTTCAGGGTTTGGATCTAGGTAAGAAATCAAACTATCAGCTAACTTAGAATAATCTTGTTCAAATTTTATATTTAATAATAACTCTTGAGGGATGTCTTTTTTGAAGGACATATATTTTTCAAAGTATTCTATAGCCGTTCTTTTCAAGGCTTCTAAATCGTTATCACCTTCGTCTGATTCATATAAGTATCTATCTATTTCAACTTCTATATATCCATTTTCTTCTTTACTATTTTTAATTTGTCCCCTGTCTAGACCTTCAATAATAACTCTATAGGAATCGTCAGGTAATTTAACAGATTCGTTAATCTTGCAGACAACCCCCATAGAATAGATATTTTCTATATCTACATCCTCTTCCATAGGATCTCTTTGGCTAGATACAAAGATTAAAGAATTTCTTGCAAAAGCTGATTCTAAAGCTCTTACGCTAAATTCTCTTCCTATATCAAAACTCATAGTCATGCCAGGTAGTATCCATATCCCCCTAAGAGCGATCAAGGGTAGACTTTCTTCCCTTAGCATATATTTTTCTTTCATCTATCCTCCTAGCTTACTAGTAAAAGTATAAGAGCTAAGCTCCTATACTAAGATAGGAGGTTTGTTATCTCTTATGGTTTCTACTGTAACCTTAACTTGTTTGATTTTATCTTGACTTGGTATATCAAACATAATTTCTAACAACCTATCTTCAAGTATGGCTCTTAGCCCTCTTGCACCTGTATTTCTTTCAATAGCTAACTTAGCTATTTCTTCAATTGAACCTTCTTCAAAAATTAATTCTACCCCATCTAACCTAAACAATTCCTGGTATTGCTTAATAAGAGCATTTTTTGGCTCCGTAAGTATCTTTACAAGAGCTTCTTCATTAAGCTCATTTAGAGTAACTATTATTGGAATTCTTCCTATAAACTCTGGAATTAAACCAAATTTGACTAGGTCCTTTGGTAAGATTTTATCCATAACTTCAGACCTGTCACTTGATTTTCTATCTATTTTCGCACCAAATCCAATTGAAGATGTATCAGTCCTAGTTTCAATAACTTTTTCTAAACCTTCAAAGGCCCCACCAACTATAAATAAGATGTCGGTAGTATCTACCTGGATGTATTCTTGGTTTGGGTGTTTTCTTCCGCCTTTTGGTGGAACATTAGCAGTGCTCCCTTCAATTAATTTTAATAGGGCTTGTTGGACACCTTCACCAGATACATCTCTAGTGATAGACATATTTTCAGCTTTTCTAGTGATTTTGTCTATTTCGTCTATATATATGATTCCTCTTTGAGCCTTTTCAATATCATAGTTAGCAGCTTGGACAAGTTTAAGGATGACATTTTCCACGTCTTCCCCAACATATCCCGCTTCAGTCAATGATGTTGCATCAGCTATAGCAAAAGGAACATCTAATATCTTGGCCATAGTTTGAGCCAATAAGGTTTTACCTGAACCTGTTGGTCCAACTAATAATATATTTGATTTTTGTATTTCTGTATCAGTATTGTTCTTATTTTTAATTCTCTTATAGTGGTTATAGACTGCGACAGCCAAGGTCTTTTTCGCCTTGTCTTGGTCAATAACATATGAGTCTAATTGGTCTTTTATTTCCCTAGGAGTAGGTAGATTTTCAAATTCAGCCTCAAATAAGACTTCATCTTCTTCATCTATTATATCCTTACATAGGTCTATACATTCATTACAAATATATATGTTTCCTGGACCTGCTATCAACCTTTTTACATCTTTGTCTGTCTTACCACAAAAAGAACAATGTATTCTTTCGAAATCATTGTAGTCTGACATTAAATCTCCTTGTGACTTACAATTACCTTGTCTACTAAACCGTAGTCTTTAGCTTCTTCAGCTGTAAGGTATTTATCTCTTTCAGTATCTATTCTAACTTGTTCTATATCTTTACCTGTTGTGTCAGAAATAATCTTGTTTAGTTTTTCTCTAATTTTTAATATTTGTTCAGCTACTATACCAATGTCTGTTGCTTGACCTTGGGCTCCACCTAAAGGTTGGTGAATCATAACTGAAGAATTTGGTAAGGCAAATCTTTTACCTTTTGCACCTGATGTCAATAGTAAAGCTCCCATACTTGCAGCTTGCCCTATAACTATGGTTGAAACATCTGGTTTAATATATTGCATAGTATCATATATTGCCATTCCTGCAGTTACAGACCCTCCTGGAGAATTTATATAAAATTGTATATCCTTGTCTGGATCTTCAAATTCTAAAAGTAGTAATTGAGCCACTATTGTGTTAGCTACTTGATCATTAACTTCACCTGTTAAAAATACTATTCTTTCTCTTAGTAATCTTGAATAAATATCAAAGGCTCTTTCACCCTTGCTACTTGATTCAACAACTGTAGGTACTAATGTCATATTTACCTCCTATTTTAGAATTTCCCAGAATTATACAACTCTGGGAAAATCAATAATTATTTATCTTATTCTTCTTCGTTTTCTTCTGTATCTTCTACAGTTTCTTCTTTAGCTTCTACGAAAACAACGTTGGATTTCAAGTCTTCTACAGCTTTTCTTCTTTGAAGAATTGCTTTAATTTGGTCTTCACCAACTTGTTCTTTCATCATCTTCTTGAATTCTTCATCATCTTTTCTGCCGTATTGTTCTAAAGCATCATCGTATTCAGCTTCGATTTCTTCGGAGCTAACTTCATAGTCATTTTCTTCAACTAATTTGTCTAAAAGTACTTGTACTCTTACCTTGTCTTCAGCTCTTTCTTTTAATTGTTCACGAATATCATCTAAGTCTTGGCCTGTAATACTTAAGTAGGTATTTAAATCTAGTCCCATGTGGCTTAGTTGGTGTTCATATTCATGCATTTCATCTTCTAATTGTAGGTCAATCATAGCTTCTGGTAAGTCAAACGGAGTTCTTGCTAAAGCTTCTTCTAAAACTCTATTTTCTACTACAATTTCATTGTTTTTCTTAACTTGTTCTTCAAGATCTTTTCTAATTGAAGCCTTGTATTCATCAAGGGTATCAAATTCGGAAACATCCATTACAAAGTCATCATCAACTTCTGGTAAGATTTCTTCTGTAATTTCATTTATCTTTACCTTGAAAACAACTTCTTGACCAGCTAAGTCTTCAGCTTGGTATTCTTCTGGGAATGTCAATTCTAAATCAACTTCTTGTCCCTTTTCTTTGCCTACTAGACCTTCTTCAAAACCTGG
>NZ_CAMPYN010000039.1 GCF_946998255.1 uncultured Helcococcus sp.
TCATGGTTGTTTCCCATAATTGGTCGGCATTCATCTCACCAAGCCCCTTATATCTAGATAATTTATACTTTTCACCTTCTATATTTTCTAAGATTTGTTCTAATTCCCTATCATTATAAACATATCTTTCCTTCTTACCTTGAGACAATTTATATAAAGGTGGTTGGGCTATAAATACCCTTCCAGCTTCAATTAATGGTCTCAAGAATCTAAAGAAGAAGGTTAATAATAGGGTATCAATGTGGGAACCGTCAACATCGGCATCAGTCATGATAACAATCTTACCATATCTCAATTTAGAGATATCAAATTCTTCCCCTATACCTGTACCAAAAGCAGTGATAAGGGCTTGGATTTCTTCTGAAGAAAGCACCCTATTCATCCTTGCTTTTTCAACATTAAGGATCTTACCTCTTATAGGTAAGATTGCTTGAGTTTTATTATCTCTACCTAACTTAGCAGAACCACCCGCTGAGTCCCCTTCGACTATAAATATTTCATTTTCTGAAATATCTGTAGATTGGCATTCTGCAAGCTTACCAGGTAGGGTTGTATTAGTTAAAATAGAATTTTTCTTTCTTGATAAGTCTCTAGCTTTCTTTGAAGCTTCTCTAGCTCTTCTTGATGCTTCAGACTTTTCAATAATAGTTTTTGCTGTCTTTGGATTTTCTTCTAAATAAGCACTTAGGTGTTCTGTTAGGAAGGAATCAACAATCCCCCTCATTTCAGAAGATCCTAACTTAGACTTGGTTTGTCCTTCAAATTGTGGATTACTTAATTTTACAGCAACAATAGCCGTTACACCTTCCCTCACATCTTCACCAGAGAAGTTTTCATCCTTATCTTTTAATAATTCATATTCTCTAGCATATGAGTTTATAACCTTAGTCAATCCTGACCTAAATCCTGTTAGGTGGGTACCACCTTCCGGAGTTAAAACTGTATTAGCAAATGATAAAACAGTTTCTGAATATCCATCTGTATATTGGATAGCTAGGTCAACTTCACAGCCATCTGTTAGGCCTTTAAAGTGCATTACATCACTATGTAAAGGTGTTTTCTTTTTATTTAAAAATTCTATAAATGATTCTAAACCACCTTCAGCATGGAATACTTCCCTATATGGCTTGCCATCTTCGTCTTTTTCTCTGTTGTCTATAAATTCAAGTCGTAGACCTTGGTTTAAGAATGACATTTCTAAAAATCTCTTAGCCAAAGTCTTTCTATTAAAGATAACTGTTTCAAAAATTTCGTCATCTGGCATAAAGCTAATTTTTGTACCAGTTTCATCTGTTTTTTCATGCTTGGTCAAACCTTTTACAGTTTTACCTCTTGAAAACTCGGCTGTATACCTATAACCATCTCTTTTTACTTCCGCAACCATCTTTTTAGATAGGGCGTTTACAACAGAAACCCCAACCCCGTGTAGACCACCAGAGAATTGGTAGGCTTCTGAGTCGAATTTACCACCTGCGTGAAGAATGGTAAGTACTGTTTCCAAGGTTGATAAACCTGTAGTCTTATGTTTCTTAACAGGAATACCTGACCCGTTGTCGGATATTTCTATAGAACCATCTTCTAAAATTTCAATCTTTATAGAGTCTGCCCTTCCTGCTAAAGCTTCGTCAACAGAGTTGTCAACAACTTCATATACAAGGTGGTGGAGGCCTTGCTCACCGGTAGAACCGATATACATACCTGGTCTAACACGAACAGCTTCCAGACCTTCTAAGACCCTAATACTTTGTTCACTATAGTCTTTATTTTGTACCATCTTTTTCCCTTCCTGTAATCACTCTTCCTTTATCTATTGTAAATACTTTTGAACCAGAATTGTCTAAATCCAAGTTTACTAAGGAATTTGTAGTGATTATATTTTGATATTTCTTTGATTTTTGCACCAATAAACTAGCCCTAGTATTGTCTAATTCAGAAAATACATCATCCCACAAAAGTATAGGTTTGGTGGATGTTAGGACTTCTATTAGTTTGGCCTCTGCCAGTTTTAGTGACAACATCACAGTCCTTTGCTGGCCTTGAGAGGCGTAATTTTTAACATCTTTTCCATTGATTAAAAATATTATTTCATCCTTATGTGGCCCATAAAGACTTTGATATCTTTCTATTTCACTTTGTTTTTTATCAAGTAAAATATCATGGTATTGTTTTTCAATATTTGTTAAGTCATCAAGTTTTTCTGCAAAATTATATTCGTAGATTATATCTAAGTCTTCCTTTGAAGAAGTTAATTCACTATGAAATTCCTTGGCATATTTTTTAAGAATATTTAAATATTTGTACCTATAAATACCAATCTTTGCCCCATATTCTACAAGCTTAGCATTGTAACTTGTAAGCATTTGTTCAAAATATTTGTTTTTTGCTGGGTTTTTCAACAATAAATTCTTTTGTCTTCTTATATTATTATAATTATTTAGATAAATCTTATAAGCAATGTCATTGTTTGAAATTATATCGTCAATAAACTTTCTTCTCAATGAAGGAGTTTCCTTTATTATCAATATTTCTTCTGGAGCAAATAAGACTACTCCAAATTGACTTTTCATTTCAGAAACATTCACATCTACGTCATTTATTTTGATTTGCTTATTATAATTTCTTGATAACTTAATTTCTACATTTTTTCTTTTATTTTTACTAAGAATCACAGCCTTCAAATACATTTCATTTTTATCAAAATTGATAAGCTCTGTTTCTTTTATACTTTTAAAACTATATCCCCTTGCAGCAATATAAATAGCTTCAAGCAAATTAGTCTTTCCTTGAGCATTTTTCCCTACTAATATATTGGTATTATCATGAAATTCAATGAATTCATCATCATAATTCCTATGATTAATAAGCCTCAATTCTTTTATTATCATGCTGCCTCAGTTCTTAAATAATTTCTAAAGTCTCTTCTAAAATTTCTATTTCAACCCTGTCTCCAGGTCTGATTTTTTTCCCTCTTTGAGTAACAACTTCATCATTTACCTTTACTTGTCCATCCAAGATAAGATTTTTCGCATCTCCACCTGTTTGTACAAGGTTAGCAAATTTTAATAAAGAATCTAATTTTATAAATTCAGTTTCTATTTTTATTTTTTCCATAACTACTCCTATTGGGATAATCTTACAGGTAATACTAAGTATAAGTAGTCATCATCTTCATTAGCTGGATAAATGTTCATTGGTGATAAAGAATTTTGTAGGTGAAGTAAAACTTCATCTTCATTGATAGCCTTTAGCCCTTCTAGTAAATATCTAGTGTTGAATGCTATATTTAAGTCTTCACCTTCTTGACTTGCAAAAACATCTTCATCCAAGCTTCCATATTCAGAATTTGATGATATATTAATCACCCCATCATGTATTTGTAACTTTGTAAGTGATGATGACATACCAGTTGTTAATAACTGGGCTCTTTCTAATGAGTTTATTAAATCATGCCTATTAACTTTTACACTTGTTTGGTAAGAAGAGTTCAATAACTTCTTATAATCTATATAGTTTTTAGATATTAGGCTTGAATACATCTTGGTATCACCATTAATAAATACTATATGCCCTTCAACTACAACTATTTCAGTTTTATCGTCATCCAAGATCTTTGTTAATTCGCTAAAGGCTCTCTTAGGAACAATAGCTGATACATCTAAGTCTAAATTACAATCCAAGGTCCTTACAGCCATCCTATAGCCATCTAGACCTACAAAGTTTATCTTCTTATCTTTGATTTCAAATAAAACGCCTGTCAAGGCTAGTCTTGTTTCATCTGTTGAGGTTGCAAACAAGGTTTCTCTTATAGCCTTAGTTAAAATAGTATTATCTATAGTTAATATACTATTTTCTTCAACATCTGGTAGTGGTGGATATTCTTCAGCAGCTTGACCTTGTATATCAAAAACTGAATTTTGAGATTTAATATTTACCTTATCATCTTTTACTGTAATAGTAATTTCATCTTGAGGCATTTTGTTTATAATATTTCCTATAATAGTAGACTTAATTAAACAAGCACCTTCTTCTATAACATCACATTTAACTCTTGTTTCTATAGACAATTCCATATCTGTTGATGAAAGTATTAATTCATCCCCCTTAGCTTGGAATAATATATTTTCTAATGTTTGTATATTAATCTTGTTAGATATAGCTTTTTGAGCTATAGAAATATGCTTGTATAAGTCAGATTTTAAAATTTTGAATTTCATAAAAAACTCCTATATATATAATTTAAATTAGTAATAATAATAGTAGGGGCCGTTTATAAGTGGATAAGTCATACAAAGTTGACAAATCCAAGAAAAACTATAAGTGATATCCCTGTGGATAAGTCCCTAAATTTTATTTTTACTTACTAAGTTTATCAACAAGCTATTCCTTATTTTGTAAAATAGCAGTTATATTTTCTACATCTTTTCGTATTTCACTATTTGTTTTAATCATCTCTTTTATTTTATCATCCCCATGAATGACTGTTGCATGGTCCCTTTCAAATGAGTTGGCTATCTTTATCAAAGAAAGAGTAGTTAAAGCCCTTGAAAGGTGCATGGCTATTTGTCTAGGTTCCGATATAGTTTTTTGCCTATTTTGTTTTATAAGGTCTTGGACCTCTAAATTATAATAATCAGCAACTACCTCTTTTATTCTTTCCAAGGTAATAGGTTTTTGTTTCTTTTCTTCTATAGATAAGGCTTGTTGAGCTATTTCTAAAAATTCCTCGTCTGAAATATCTCTAGCTCCTGCCGGATTTTTAAGCTTATAAACAGCCATTACCTTCAATAGAGAACCTTCTAAGTTTCTAATATTTGATGTAATATTTTCTGCTATGAATGCAAGTACATTATCTGGAACTGTGTATTTCTCCATCTTTATCTTATGCTTAAGTATAGCAACCCTTGTTTCATAATCTGGTTTTTGTATGTCTGCAATCATACCACCAGAAAACCTAGTTACCAACCTTTCTTCTAACCCCTTTATCTCTTCAGGCCTCTTATCAGAAGTAAAGATGATTTGCTTTTTAGCATTATATAAAGAATTAAAAGTATGGAATATTTCTTCCTGTGTAGATTCTTTACCTGATATAAATTGGATGTCATCAATCATCAAAACATCACAATTTCTATACTTGTCCCTGAAAGATTTAGAATTTGATACAGAATTTTTACTATCTGTAATTGAAGATATAAACTCATTCATAAAATTCTCTGAAGTTATATAAATCACCTTTGCTGAAGGATTTTCTTCTAAAATTTTATGACCGATAGCCTGCATCAAGTGAGTTTTACCAAGTCCTGAAGCACCATATATATAGAATGGATTGTAAAGGGTACCCGGATTTTCAGCAACATTTGTAGCTATTGCCAAAGCTAGATCATTGGACTTACCTCTAATAAAATTCGAAAAAGTATATTTTTTATTTAGAGTATCTTTATAATGGAAGTTTGCAGGAGTTGTTTTGTTTATATTTTTATCTGCATCTTCAATATATCTTGAGATATCATCCATTTCAGTTTGACCAGGCACTTGATTTTCCTGACTTGTCTTATCTTCATTTATCAATTCTGTGAAAAGTTCATCATTAGGATGTAAGATTACAACTTTTATATCTTCACCTAGAATTTTCCTAAAGATATCTTCTATATTACTTTTATATTTTTGATCAGCTATCTTAGCAACAAAAGCAATAGAAGAATATAAATAAATGATAGAATCTTTTCTTTTCAAGGGAGTTAATGGTTTAATCCACGTATTATAATGTACTTCAATCATGTTTAAGAAAAGTTTTCTAGTAACTTCTTCCCACAATTGATTTAAGTTATCCATTTTTCCTCCACATATCAACAATTTATCCACGACAATTCATAACTTATGATGCTTGAAAACATCAGAATCTAGTTAAACAAAATAGACTTATCCACAAAAATGTATTTCAAAGTTATAGACAATTATTCACAAGAAAAAGACTTGAAAAATTAAGATTTTTAAGACTTATCCAAAATAAATATCCACAAGATATCAACTTAGTGGATAAGATTGTGAATAAACTGTTGAAAAGTTAATATTTCCTTTAATATTATAGCAATAAACAGCATAAACATCAAATTTTAATAGACTTATCCACAGACGTGGATATTTTACTTTCGATTCACAAAACAGAAGTTTGAAATAAGATGGATTAAGACATGTTTAGAAAAATAAAATTTATATCTTTGATTACTATGCTTAACTTGACAATAGCTTGCAAAATATCTATAATGTTAATTGATTTATGTCGCTATTTTGCGATAAAAAAAATTAGAAGGAGAAAATTATGAAAAGAACTTATCAACCAAGTAGAAGAAAAAGATCTAGAACACACGGTTTTAGAAAGAGAATGTCAACAGTTGGCGGAAGAAGAGTTTTAAAAGCAAGAAGACAAAAAGGTAGAAAAAAAATATCTCTATAGAAATTTAGGTGAAAGATGGAATCTAAAAACAGGATAAAAGATAACGAAGAATTCAAGAGATTATATAAAAAGTCAAAGAGATATCATAATAAAGATTATAGGATATTAGTTGCTAACAATGAATTTAACTTTCCTAGATTTGGATTTACCATTACAAAAAAATTTGGAAAAGCAAATAAGAGAAATAAAATAAGACGAAGGCTCAAAGAGATTATTCGTCTTAATTTGGATAAATTTGAAAATAAAGACTATATAATTACACCTAAATATCATACAGTAGACTATGATTATAAAGAATTAGAATCGTCATTACTGCATCTTATAAATATTACTAAGAAGGGCAAATAATGAATAAAATAATGGTGTTTTTAATAGAACAATACAGAAAATTTATTTCTCCTATGTTTGGACAAAATAAATGTAAATACACACCTACATGTTCTCAGTACGCAATAGAAGCCTATAAAAAGTATAACTTTTTAAAAGCTTCTTTTCTTACTATATGGAGAATTTTGAGATGTAATCCCTTTAGCAAGGGAGGATACGATCCCTTATCTTAGGAGGAAAAATGATAGAAATATCAATGATATTAGCTAAAACAAATGCAAACTACCAGCCAAATTTTCTAGCAGGCTTATTAGGTAGGTTATTTGAATTTATATTTAATACAGTTGAAGGATTAGGCTTACAAACACAACACATATCAGATTATGCTGTTACCCTTATAATCATGGGGCTTTTATACAAGTTGATAACTTTGCCTACAACAATACAAAATGCTAAAAATGCAGAAAAACAAAGATTATTACAGCCAGAAATGGAAAAGTTAAAAGAAAAATATGGATACGACCAACAAATTTACCAACAAAAATTGATGGAATTCCAAAGAGAAAACAAGTTGATGGCTGGTACAGGTAAATCTTGCCTAATGCTTATAATTCAAATGGTTATAGTATTTGCCCTATTAAGCGTTATTAATAATGCAGACTACTTCTTAGGAAAAGAAAAGTTTGCTGAAATTCACAAAAACTTTTTCTGGATACCAAATCTATCCTTAGCAGACCCTACAGGATTTGCTTTACCATTGATTAACTCATTGTCACAATTAGCTTATTCATGGTTAAATAGTAAAAACATGGCTCAAGCTAATCCACAAGCAGCAGGTATGAACACAATGCTTTATGTAATGCCATTGATGATGTTCTTTATATTTAGAGGACTTGCAGCTGGTGTTGTTTTATATTGGACAGTTGGTAACTTCCTAGAAGTTATAATAAGAGGCTTAGTAAAATTATTTAGATTGGCTACAGGTAAAACTGAAACAAAGTAAGAGGTAAGAATGAGATCTATAATAAAAACAGCTAAAACAATTGAAGAAGCAGTTGAAGCTGGCATTAGAGAATTAAATATAGACAGAGATGATGCAGATATAGAGATTATACAAGAAGCTACCAAGGGCCTATTTGGTTTATTTGGTGGTGAAGATGCAATTGTAAAGATTAAAGAAAAAGAAAAACTTTCAATTGATGTAGAAGACATATTTTCTGATTTAAAAACTGATAATAAAGATAAGTTAAAAGGAAAATCATATAAAGATTTTTCAAATAAAGAAGTCGAGACTATAGAATCTGAAATTGAAGAAGAAGAGGATTTTGACAATAGTGTTGAAATCAATATGTATAAGAAGTCTGATGATGAAGCAAAAGACAAAGTAGAAGAAGATTCAGATGAAGCTGATTTTGAACAAGACTCAGATGATGAATTTGATGGTTTGTATGAAGAAGGATACCAACCAGAAGAAGAAGTCATAGAAGAAGAGCAAGAAGAAAAAGAAGAAACTATCTATAGGTCAGACTTAGAAAAAACATTAAACACCAGAGAATTACTATTTTCAGGAGAAGCAAAAGAAGTTATAGATAATGATAGCTTAGTTGAAGTAGCAGAAAAAGTTAAACAAAACTTGGAAGACCTACTTATCAAAATGCACATAGAAGCTAAGGTTAGCTACGAAACTGCAAGAGATAATATTATTAATTTAGAATTAAGCGATATATCTGAAAATGATACTGGAATAGTAATCGGTGCTAAGGGCGAAACTTTAAATGCTCTTCAATATATTTTGAGCTTTTTAACAAATAACAAAACAAGCAATTTCTATAGAATTACTGTAAATGCAGGCAACTATAGGGATAGAAAAAAAGCCAATATTGAAAATAACGCAAAAAGAGTTGCTTATAAGGTTTTAAAAACTAAAAAGCCTATAGCCCTAAAAGCTATGAATTCATACGAAAGAAGAATTGTTCACACAGCTTTACAAAGTTACAAGGAAATAGAAACAGTTTCAACTGGTAAATTCCCAAATAGAAAAGTTGTTGTGAGATATAAAGGCTTATAAGTTAAACGTCCCTAAATGTTAACATTTGGGACGTTTTTTATATAAAAAGAAAGGGTAAATATATGTCTGAACAAACAATTGCAGCAATATCAAGTGCTGTTGGTGAAGCTGGCATAGGTATAGTAAGGATGTCTGGTGACCAATCCTTAGACATTGCAAAAAGAATATACAGAAACTATAAAAAAAATACTGTAGATAATTTTGAAAATAAAAAAATGACCTATGGCTATATTTACGACCAAGATGAAATGATAGATGAGGTTCTTTTAGCCTATATGCAAGGACCAAAGACCTATACAAGAGAAGATATGGTTGAAATATATTGCCATGGTGGTTTTATAGCTGTAAAGAAAATCTTAAATCTTCTTTTAAAAGAAGGGGCACGAATAGCTGAAAGAGGTGAATTTACCAAAAGAGCATTCTTAAATGGTAGGTTGGACCTATCTCAAGCTGAGGCTGTAATAGATTTGATCGATGCAAAGACCGAAAAAGCCTATGAGGCTTCCCTCTTACAATTAAAGGGATCAGTTGCTTCAAAGGTAAAAGATATCAAAACAAAAATGCTAGATCTATTAGCTAGGGTTGAATATTCCATCAACTTTATGGAAGACTTTGAAGATGACCTACCAATAGAACCAGTCTATGAAAAATCGGATGTTATAATAGAAGACTTAGATGCATTAATTAATTCTGCCAACAAGGGTAGAATTATTAAAGAAGGTATCAAAACTGCCATCATTGGTAAGCCAAATGTAGGTAAGTCTTCCCTACTAAATGCCCTAGTCCAAGACAACAGAGCCATAGTAACAGATGTGGCTGGTACAACTAGGGATACTATTGAAGAATCAATAGACCTTGGAGGTATATCTATAAACATAATAGATACTGCAGGTATAAGGGATACAGAAGATATAGTAGAGTCAATAGGTGTAGAAAAATCAAGAAAAATAGCGGAAGAAGCAGATTTAATCATAGCTATATTTGATGTTTCTAAAGATTTTGACCAAGAAGATAAAGAAATAATGGAATTGATTAAGAATAGAAAGTCCATCATTCTTTTAAATAAAAATGACTTATCTAAAGTTATGGATAAAAATATCATATATGATAACTTTGAAAATAATATGATAATAGAAACTTCCATTTTAAAAGAAGAAGGAATCAAAGATTTAGAAAATGCTATACTTGATTTATTCTTAGATGGAGATATTAAGGTGTCTAACACTACAATGATCACAAACCTCCGTCACAGGGATTTATTGGTCAAGGCAAGGGATAATATAGCTACAGCTATAAAAAGCTCTAAGAAGGGCTATCCTTTAGACGCTATTGAAATCGATCTAAGAAATGCTTATAATCAATTAAGTGAAATAACTGGTGAAACGATTGAAGAAGATGTCCTAGATAAAATCTTTAATGACTTTTGTATAGGAAAATAAAAAAAGAAGATTAGAAAATAGATATAAGAAACAGTCAAAGTGTTAATTATTTAACTATTTCAAGGAGATTTTATGGAAATAAGAGAATATATTGCTGACAATGTTGACGTTTTTGTAATCGGTGCTGGACATGCTGGTGTCGAAGCGGGATTGGCAGCAGCAAGATTAGGAAAAAAGACAATTGTAGCAAGTATCAGTCTTGAAGCTATAGCTGACCTACCATGTAATCCAAATATTGGTGGTACTGGTAAGGGTCACCTAGTTAGAGAAGTTGATGCTTTGGGTGGAGAAATTGGACTAAATACAGATAAGGCTTCAATCCAATCAAAGATGTTAAACACATCAAAGGGCCCTGCTATCCATTCTTTAAGAGTTCAGGCTGATAAAAGACTATACCACGAAGAAATGAAGAAAACCTTAGAAAATACAGAAAATTTAAGGGGCTTAGAAGCTGAAGTTACAGACCTTATAGTAGAAGATGGTAAGGTAAGAGGAGTTAAAACTACTACGGGAGCTATCTATGAAGCTAAGGCTGTAATAGTAGCAACAGGAACCTACTTAAATGGATTGATAATGATGGGTGAATTACAGTATTCATCAGGTCCTCACGGGATGAAACCTTCAAAATTCTTATCTAACAGCTTAGAAGAATTAGGCTTTGATTTAAGAAGGTTCAAAACTGGTACCCCAGCAAGGGTAAATAGTAGGTCATTAGACTATTCACAAATGGTTCCGCAATATGGAGATGAAAACCCGGTTCCTTTCTCATTCTTAAATATTGACAAAGACTTTTCTTACGACCAAGCCTTGACTTGGCAGACTCATACAAGACCTGAAACCCATGAAATCATAAGAAGGGAGTTACACAGATCCCCTATGTATTCAGGTATGGTTGAAGGTATAGGTCCAAGATATTGTCCTTCGATAGAAGACAAGGTTGTAAGATTTGCTGACAAAGACCAACATATTATATTTATAGAGCCAGAAGGTAGGTCTACAAATGAAATGTATGTACAAGGTGCTTCATCTACCTTACCAGTAGAAGTCCAAGAAGAATTCTACAAGACTATAGTGGGCCTAGAAAATGTTGAATTTATGAGACCTGCCCACGGTATTGAATATGATTGCCTAGACGCAACGAACCTAAAAAGTAATTTAGAGTCTACAAATATAGAAAACCTGTTTTTTGCAGGACAAATAAATGGTACATCAGGCTATGAAGAAGCTGCTGCCCAAGGATTAATGGCAGGTATAAATGCCGTATTAAATATAGATGGCAAAGAACCCTTCATCTTAGACAGGTCAGAGGCGTATATAGGTGTACTTATAGATGACCTAGTAACTA
Source organism: uncultured Helcococcus sp. (assembly GCF_946998255.1). Classification (GTDB taxonomy): domain Bacteria; phylum Bacillota; class Clostridia; order Tissierellales; family Peptoniphilaceae; genus Helcococcus. Next base: position 11,631 of record NZ_CAMPYN010000039.1, read on the forward strand.
AAGACCAAGTAGAACCATATAGAATGATGACTTCAAGGGCTGAATATAGGCTAACATTGAGACAAGATAATGCCGATTTGAGATTAACCAAAAAAGGTTATGACCTAGGGCTAGTAAGTCAAGAAAGATATGACTTAATGCTAGAAAAGAAAGAAGCTATTGAAAAAGAACTGGACAGACTAAAAGCTATTATGATAACACCTACCAAGGAAAATAATGACTTATTAGAAAGTCTAGACTCAAATCCAATTAAAA
>NZ_CAMPYN010000040.1 GCF_946998255.1 uncultured Helcococcus sp.
AGCGCTGATGGTACTTGTCTGGAAACGGATTGGGAGAGTAGGACGCCGCCAAATAGATTAAAAGAGTTAATGCAAATTGTATTAACTCTTTTTTTATATAATTTACTTAAAAAAAACTATTAAATAATGTATAATATAATTTGATGTAATTTAATTATATTAATAGGAGACATATGAAATTAACTAAGGGTGATAAAATATTAATTGTTGTGCTTGTGATATTTTCTTTGTTCTTTGCCTACTATATGTCTACAGTTGATAAGGGCATAGAAGGAAAATATGTAAGTGTACAAATTAATGGAAAAGAGATAAATAAAATTCCCTTTAGCGACAAAATTATAGGGGAACAATTAGAAATAGAGACAGAGTTTGGAAGGAACGTTCTCGAATTTGGCGAAAATGAAGTTAAAATTATCGAAGCTTCATGTTTAGATAAGTTATGTATAAAACAAGGTAGCATTACTAAAGTGGGTGAGCTTATAGTATGTCTACCTAACAGACTTGTTATAGAGATCAAACATGACAATAGTAATAGTCAAATCGATAATGTTATTTTCTAATGAATAGAGAAATTAGAGACTTAGTGTATACAGGTTTACTGGTCGCTATGGCCTTGGCTGTATCACTAATAGAGAGGATGATACCATTACCTTTTACCATGCCAGGGGCTAAATTAGGCCTATCAAATATGGTAATTATGGTTACTTTAATAATATATGGATTTTCAAGAGGAATGTTAGTCGCTGCATTAAAATCTGTATTATTAATGTTAATCATAGGTTTTGGACCATCATTTATTTATAGTTTTGCAGGTGCTATTTTTAGCACTATCATGATGTGGATAAGCTTAAAATATTTTTCAAGAAAGTTTAAAATATTTTCAGTTATAGGGGTGAGTATAATCGGTGCGGTTTCACATAATTTTGCGCAGGTAACAGCTGCTGCATTTATTTTGAAGTCACTTATGCTATATACTTATTTCCCGTTTTTAACCTTGATAGCTATTGTAACAGGTTATTTTGTAGGATTAGGTTCATATAATGTGGCTTCTCATTTGAAAAAAATAGATAAATACATTTAGGAGCCGATATGAACAATTATACAATCAAAGAAATTTCAAAAAATGATAGACCGATGGAAAAGTTATATAATTATGGTAAAGAAGTATTAAGTGACAGTGAACTTTTAGCTATTATACTTGGTAGTGGCCATAAAAATAAAAACGCCATTTTTCTTGCGGATGAGATATTAAAAGTATATTTTAAAGATAAGAATTTACTTTTTGCATCTATAGATCAACTAATGGAAATAAATGGTATAGGTTTATCAAAAGCTAGTAGGATAATTGCATCTTTAGAATTAGGGAAAAGATTAAGTAAGTATGAAACAATGAATAACATCTCACTTACTAGTCCTGATTCTGTAGCGAACTATTTATTTGATCATTTTAGAGATTCGTATAGGGAAGAATTTTTAATTTTAATTTTAGATACTAAAAATAAGATTAAGGCAAGTAAAACAGTTTCAATAGGATCTATTAACCAGACTTTGGTTCATCCAAGAGAAGTTTTTAGATTTGCTATTACAAATAATGCAAATTCAATTATTTTAAGTCATAACCATCCGAGTGGAGATCCAAGTCCATCGCATGAGGATATACTAATAACAAAAAGATTGCAAGAGGCTGGAAAATTAATAGGAATAAAGGTTTTAGATCACATTATTATTGGACATGATAGATATATAAGTTTAAGAGAGAAAAAAATCATAGAGGAATAAGGGACGATGATTAATTTAGTAGGTAAAGATCTAGCTATAGATTTAGGGTCAGCAAATACCCTGGTATATAAAAAAAATAAAGGTATTATAATGAATGAAGCATCACAATTAGCTCTAGATGTAAAATCTGGTGAAGTTGTTGCTGTTGGTAATAAAGCTCAAGAGATGATAGGGAAGGCTCCTGAGAATATAGCGATTGTAAATCCCTTAGAGGATGGTACAATTTCAGATTTTGATTTTACTAAAATATTAATAAAGTATTGCCTAGATCAGGCGAATAAGGGTTTGAATATAATCCAACCAAGACTAGTGATTACAGCACCTTCTGCTACAAGTGACATTGAATTAAGGGCTATTGAAGATGCTTGTATATATTCTGGAGCTAGGGAGGTATATATCATTGAATCTGCCTTAGCTTCTGCTATTGGTGCTGGTTTTGATGTTTCAAAATCAGAAGGAAGATTAATAGTTAATATAGGTGCAGGAAATACAGATATTTCATTGGTCTCATTAAATGGTATTGTATTATCCCATAGCGTCAAATATGCTGGAAACAACTTTAATAGAAGTATCCAATCATTTATTTACGACAAGTATTCAATCGCTGTAGGTGATAATACCGTAAGAGAATTAAAGGAAAAGTTAGCAAGTTTGGATTTAAGTAAAGAAAATAAATCAGAAGAAATTTCTGGTAGAGACCTACTTTCAGGTATGCCGGTAATTATTGATGTTTTCCAATCTGATATTTATGAAGCAATAATTAAATCAATTGATAAGATTGGTGAAGGAATTAGGCTAGTAGTTGAAAAGACACCACCAGATTTATCTATGGATATATTAAGAAATGGAATATTTTTAACAGGTGCATCAAGCCAAATACCTGGTTTAGATAAGTATATAGGAGAAAAGATAGGTATAAAAGTAGAAAAATCAGAATACCCAGTAGAAGATGCTGTTCTAGGAGCGGGTGTAGTAATAGACAATTTAGAAGATTATAAAAATATTGGAAAGTAATTATGTTATATTATAATAAAAAAAAATCTAAGAAAAATCATTATATTAGAATATTATCAATTTTGGTGTTGATTATAATATCAGTTATAAGTCCTAGAGCTAATGCTTATACATCTAAGGCTTTAAACGTTGTTATTACGCCTTTTGCTAAGCTTACTTCTTTTGTTAACAAAAGTGTAAATACTGTAATTGATGCAACTTTCGGTTCTAAACCAAATAGGGATATGGTTGCGCAACTAACTGAAAAGAATCAAGCCTTAGAAAAGCAAGTAAATGAATTATCATTTTTAGTAGATCAAAACGATTACCTAAAACAAGCAAATGAATTTTATAACAACTATAGTGCTATTAGGGCAAATATTATATTAGTTGATAACAAAAATGTTTTTGATGAAATAACTATAGATAAAGGTAGCATGGATGGAGTTGTCACAGGAGATATTATTGTAAGTCCATTCAAAGATGACCAAGATAATGTTGTTGGTGCCCTTATAGGTAAAGTAACAGATGTAGGATTAGTAAGTTCAAAAATTTCTACTATTTTAGATCAAAAGTATAACTTATCCTTTGTTCATTCTAAAACTTCAGAAACAGGGATAATTAATGCTAGGGAATACAATATTTTATCAGGATATATGATTAATAAAACAGATATAGAAACTGGCGATAGTATTTATACATCAGGCCTAGGCGGAAGATATCCAAGGGCTTTGTATATAGGAAAAGTAAGTGAAGTAGGGGAATCTAATGATAAACTTTCTCAAATAATAAAAGTAGAAAGTCCAGTTAAATTTTCTAAATTATATGAAGTTTATATTATGAAAAATACTAATATGAATATAGAAAATAATGAGGTAGCAGAATAATGAAAAAATCTAGACTAATTATTATATTTATTTTAAATTTTTTAATTGACTATGCTATCTTGTCTAGGATGAATATTTCTGGAGTTGTACCGAGTGTAACTATACCGATCATTGTAGCTTTATCTATGTTTTCAAGAAAAGAAGGAATAGTATACTATGCTATATTTCAAGGCTTGGTACAAGATTTAGCATTTAATAATGTATTGGGACTGACGGCCATGCTATATTACTTAATATCCTACTATGTGTTTAATTTGAACAAGGCGAATAGAGATAATTTTGTTTATACATATATCATATTAGCTTTATCAGGTATTTTTGCTAGCATCTATAGATTAATAAGCGAGTTCTTATTTAATAGAGAATTTTTTGGCTTTGACCTGACAGCTTTCATAAAATATAACTTGATATATATACTAATGATTTTTGTAATTTATCCATTTGTATATTTGGTAATAAATCAATTATATAAAATAAATAAAAGAAACATGATATAAAAGGAGGCTATATGAAAAAAAATAGATTAAAAATAATTTTAATTGTTTTTCTTATCGCCTTTTTTGTTTTACTGGCAAGACTATTTAATTTAACAATAATAAATGGGGCCACATATAGGGAGTTTTCTGATAAAAATAGGATAAAACAAATCAATAAGGATGCTTCAAGAGGTATCATATATGATAGGAATGGTAAGCCTATTGCAGAAAATAAATTAGTTTATAACCTTAAAGTCTACAGTGATAGATTTAATAAATTAGACAACAAGGAAAGAAATGAACTTTTAACAAATTTAGTAGAACTTTTAGAGGATGATGGTGTAAATTATCTTAATGATTATTTCTTTAGTTATTATGAATTTGCATATAAAAATAAGGATGATTATTTTAACGGTAAAGTTTTACCAAAGCAAAAAATTATAGAACTAATCAAAGATGAAGACATATTAAAAGAAATATTTACAAGGTCTCATGGTTTAAGTGAATCTGAATTTTATCCATTTAAGAGAATGCGTGATTATCTTATCTTAAGAGGAAAAGAGATACCAGTTGAATTATCAACTAAAGATGGATTACAAATTGAATTTATAAAAAATGAAGAATACAAACATTTAATAGATAATGAAATAATAATTAGCTCGACAGAACCATTAGATTATATTGTATCTGAAATTAAAGATGATTCTTCATTTTTATCATATTTAATTGATCACCCATTATCTAGAAAAATTGTATATGATGTGTTGAATGAGAAAAATTTAATTGATGATATAGAACTAACAGATATAATCTTTTCAAGTGATTTAAACTATTTAGAAAACAAATCAATTTTAAATAGTAAATCAAAAAATGTAAGTAGAAATTCACAAGCAAAAGATGATTTTCTTAACCTAGTAAAAGATGTAAGTCTTGAAAGTTTGTTAACTACAGCTTATAAATCTGAAGATAAGTATATAATACCTGCCTCTATATTAATTAGTGATTTAGAGAAAAAAGGCATTACAACAAATTTAACTTATGAAGTAAATGAAAAGAATAATTTTGTAGAATTAAAATTTAATAAAAACAATAGTTCAGCTAGTGTAACAGCTCTAGATAAATTAATAGAGTTAGCTAGGGAGAATAATATTTTAGATGAATATATTTTATCAAAAGATGTCATAGATTTTGCTGAAAGATCATTGTTTGATATGGGGATTTACCCAAGAATTTACAAGTCGAAATGGGAATATTCCTACATAGCTGATAAGGAAGACTTATTAAAGAAATATAAAGAAAAAGATATAAGTGCCAAGGATTTATTTATAAAACTTTTAGATAAGTATGAATTAGATAATTCTGATCCATATGTAAACTATGGAGTATTATCAATTATAGAATTAACTAACAAATATGCTTACATGGGATATAAACCAATAAATGTAGCAAGCAATTTATCAAAAGATGCCTTGGTGAAAATAGAAGAATATATACCAAAGGATTCAGGTTTTGAAATAGACTTCCAGCCAAGCAGGTATTATCCTAATGCTAATACAGCATCACATATTGTAGGCTACTTAGGAGGAATTTCTGAAGAACAAGAATTACAACATTATGTTGAATATAAAAAATATGATATAAATGATAATGTTGGTAAGACAGGCTTAGAAGAATCATTTGAAGACACCTTAAGAGGAACAAAAGGTTCACAACTTGTTTATACAGATGTATATGGAAGAACTACTGATGTTATACAAAGTAGTGATGCTAAACCAGGTAATAATTTATTTACTACTATTGATATAGATTTTCAAAAAGAAGTTGAAGATATATTGCATGATGCGATGAAGGCTATGAGAGATGGAACTCCATATCAAACATATTTTGGACCTGTTAACTTTACTAGGGCTAAAAATGCTGAAGTAGGCGTTGCGGTTGTTATGGATGTTAAAACTGGTGAAGTCTTGTCATTAGTATCATTGCCTGACTATAATCCTAATTTATTTGTAAATGGAATTTCAAGTACTGATTGGAACAAATTAAATAACTTTGATCCAAAAGATATTTTTGCGCCAAGACCAATAATGAACAATGCAATACAATCAGCCTTTGCTCCTGGATCTACATTTAAAACTGTTACTTCATTGGCAGCTTTAGAAAATGGATTAGATCCGACGGATCCAATTGATTCATATGGATATGTTCAAGTAGGTAATTCAAGATTCCACGAATTACTTTACACTAATACTGGTAGAAGATGGGGAAATATTAATTTATATGATGCCTTAAGGGTTTCAAGTAACTATTATTTCTATGTTTTAGGTCTTGGATATAATCCAAATAAAGCTAATGATCTAGATGTAAAAGTAAGTCTTGAAGATATTGAATCGATTACTGCAAGACTTGGAATGAAAGAGCCTACAGGTATTGAAATAAATAAACCTCAAGAATCAAGAGGACATACACCTAGTTTGGATGGCAAAATTAATATATTAAAAGGAAGATTAGCTAGTTACCTTAGAGGAAACTTAGATCAATATATCAAAGAAGGTGTAGAAATAAGTGAAACTAAAATGCAAAGTGATATAGTTGAAATAGTTTCCTGGTTAGAAGAAGGACCAAGTCTAACAATTGATGAAATAGCTAAAAGGTTATCTGATCTTGGATATGACTCAGAAAGTGTGCTTGAAGGTAAAAGAGAAAGCTTAAGTTCCTATATAAAATTCACATACCAAAACCAAGCTGTATGGACAGTTTCTGACTCAATGAATATGGTAATTGGTCAAGGACAAAATGGATATACCGCTCTACAAATGACACAATTGGCATCAACAATTGCTAATAAAGGAGAATTAGTAAAACCAACCTTGATAAAAGAAATCAAAGATTATTCAAATAAAGAAACTATATATAAAAATGAGAAGAAAACTAGTGAAACAGGTATTAAGAGTAAATACTTTGAAGATGTCACAAAAGGGATGGTAGGAACTCACAGGAATAGACCTTATGGAAGTAGGTTCCCATTTGAAATAGCTGCTAAAACAGGTACTGCTCAACCAGGGCTTATAGATCCAAAAACCGGCGAGTTTTATGATGATTTAGGGTCAGAAATGACATTTGCACCGGCTGACAATCCAGAAATAGCTGTTTATGTTCAAGTTGTGCAAGCTAAACAATCTCTTAATATGCAAGCTATAATCAATGATATATATTATTCATATTATAAACTTGTAAAGAAAGATTCTAGATTTACAAATGTAAGACCAGGTTCAAGTTTTACTGAAACGACTGTTGAAACTGAAGAAAATAACCAAGAAAATGAGTCTAATGCTCAAACAAACAATATGAATACACAAGAAAATGAATAGGTGACTTATGGATAAAATGTATTTACAAGTTAATCCACAAAGCATGCCAAAGAATTTAGCTGAATATTTTTCGAAATATTCAGCTAAAACTTTAATAGTATCTCTTATCCAAGAAAATAGAGACTTAGAAGATGCTTTAGGGGTAGCTGATTCAATAATTTATGACAACCAAGATTATTTATCAGGGATAATAGACCTTGAAGATGTGATAATAAATGTAAATGAAAATTTAGATCTTATTCCTTCTTCATATAAGATTAAGAAAAATGAACTTGACTTTAATGATTTTTCTAGAAATATTGAAGAATTGGAATATGATAATTTCATTTATATTTTTTCAGACCATGCAGATTTTAAGCTTGACAATAAACCTGTATGTAAAGAATTAAAATCTTCCTTATGGGATAAGATTAAGGGCATATTTAAAAATGGATAACTATAAATTTATTTATAAAGAGGAAGAAAAGTTAATAGTAGGGGAAATCAAAAACAAGAGATTAGTTGATTATAAAGACTTGAATGAAAGTAAATTAGGCAACATATATAGGGCAAGGATTAAAAAGTTTTTACCAAGCCTTGATGCCTATTTGCTTGATATTGGGGAAGATAAGGATGGCCTATTAAGAAGTAAAAATAGGATTAAAAGTCTTGATAAACATGCTGACACCATAGTTGAAGTGATCAAAGATCCTAAGGACCATAAGATGTATGAACTAAGTGAAAAATATACTCTAGCAAGTCCTTACCAGGTTTTGAAAACAAATAAAAATAGTAAGCTGGAAAATGTCCATTCTTCTTTTTATAGGACTAGGGGTAAGGACAAGTCAGAAGATTTTCTAAAAAAAGATTTAGCTGTTTTGTTGAAAACTTATGAAGAGCTTGAAAAGGAAAGAAATTTTTTACCAAGCCCCAAACTGATTTATAGACCTGATAGGATTAAAGACTATACTTGTGATTATCCTTTTGAAATAACTTCTAATCTTAAATTGCCTCTTGACCAAATTATTTATGACCCAGCTTTCAACCCAGCCTATGTCAGTGAAATATCCTTGGATTTAAGTCTTAAGGACAAAAGGCTTGTTGAAAGGGGAGATGTGTCTATAGTCATAGACCAGCTAGAAGCCCTGACAGTAATTGACGTAAATTATAAAAATGTTGATACACATCTTAGTAAAGAAGACATGTCCTTATCAGTAAACCTGAAGGCTCTTGATGAAATAGCCATACAAATTAGCCTAAGAAAAATAAAGAAGATGTTAATTATAGATTTTTTAAGGATGAATAAGGAAAATAGAACTTTGCTAGTGAATGAGCTAAAGAAAGTCTTTGAAGAATATAAGATTAAAAATAAAATTGAAGGCTTTTCCAATATGGGATTTTTGGAAATAGTTTTATATTGACTTATATTTAATGAAATCTATGAAAATGATTGCAAAATAAGACAAATCAAGTATAATTAAGTTATAAGGAAGACTGAAAGGCAGGGAACCATGAAAAAGAAAACAATAATATTATTATTAGTTCTTAGCTTATTGACAGCTTGTTCTAGAAAAAACTATGAGGAAACAAGCAAAGAATCAAATGAAAATGATGTTTCTTTAACTATTGACAATAAAAGCAAAGAAAAAGAAACTGACAAGGAAAAATGGCCAGAAGAAACAGGCATCTTGTCTGAAGAAAAAATAGGTGATTCTTATATATATGAAGGATATAATTTTGATTTTGGAAAAGATCTGCCTAAGAAAAACTATATAAAAATGATTAGAAAAGCAGAGGAAGATACTAGTCAGGTCGAAATAAAATTTCCTGAAGATGAAAAAAATAGCAAGGAAATAGATTTGAAATTTACTTATGACCCAAAAACTAAGGAAATTACAGATCTAGTTTCTAATAAAGAAGATATAGATATGAAAAGTATATTTAAAAAGTTAAGCATGATACACAATATGATAAATTTCAATTAAAACAAGGAGGGGTTATGAAAAAGAGATTTATTTTATCTTATTTTTTATTAACCCTTTTTTTGTTCTTCTCTTTTTTATTTATGAAAAAAGAAAAGGACAAGTCTAATGTGTATAATTTATTTGATTTTTACCAAAGTGAAAAAGTAAATTCTATTATTTTAAATAAAGAATATAAAGCAAAAGACATAAGTGATCTTTTAAAACATCTAGAAACTTATGGTAAATCAAAGGATACAAAATTTATAATAAACAATTATATCTTTGACGATAAGGGGAAGGTAAATAAGATTGTATATTACCTAGCTGCGGATAAGGATTATATTGATAATAAAATTTTGCATTTTATAAATAAAAAAGTTGATTTAGATAAAACTTATCTTTCTTCAGTAGAAAAAGATATTAGTGCTTACTTGTATTTATTTACTGGTGATATAGATATAGAAATACATAACTTTAAGGATATTTTGAAAGAAGATGAGTTGATTGAATCAATTCATTATTTCCCGGATTCCAGTTCTGAAAAAGAAAACATAGAGAATTATTTAATTAGCAATTATGCAAAATATATAGATAATTTTGGTATATCAAATACAGAGCTCTATGATATTGATAAAGAACTTATACAAACCATGATATATTATTCTCTAGTTTGTTTTATACTTTTTCTTTTAATTAATATTTTTATTATTTCTAAAAATTTAAAAGCCTTGTCTATATATAGGATCAATGGTTTTAAAACGAGGGATATTATTTTAGAATTTTTTAAAACAAATATTAAAATAGTCTTAACTTGTTCATTAATTTTTCCGGCTATTTATTATCTAATTTTTATAGGTAAAATAGATGGCAGGGCGATAAAGTTTTTATTAGACTTTTATAAGTACATAATTATTTTCTGCTTATTATATTTTATGTCCTTATTAGTTATATATAATCTTATTAAAAATATGAGCATACCGATGTTGACTAAAAGTTATAATTTCAACTATTTTATCCTAAAAAATACTATAGTTATATGTCTTGCATTAACTATACCTTTGTCAACGATTTTAAATGAAGGATTAAAAGAATTAGTAACTAATAAACCTTATGAATTGGTCAAACTTATAAAGATTAATAGGGCATATAAAGATGTGCTTATATCAAGTGGCTTTAAGTCTGAAAAAAGAAACTTATCCTATAATCAAATAGATGAGACAAATCCCAATAATGTAAAGCACATAAAATTATATAATAGATTTAATGAATCGAAATCTATTTATAAGTATCAACAGGGCATAATATTTGATAAAAATAAAAAAGAATATTATACAACTGATGTAAATAAAAAGTTATTGGATGATTTAAATCTAAAAAACAATCAAAAAGATATTCATTTGAATTATGAAAAAAATTCCTTATATTTATTCTTCAATAAAAAAGAATTTAATAAAGATTTATGGAAGACCTATAAAAATGATTATTATGATAAGATATTTTTTGTAGTTTATGATGAATTTACCGATTTAGGATTTGATATTTTTGTTTATAGTACAAATACATATCCAATTATTTCATATTCAACTAAAGAAAATTACCCTATATATAGAACTATTGAAAGCAACACAATATTTTTAAATACAAGTAAAGAAAAAATAGAGAATGTTTTATCTGAATATGATTGGGAAGATACAATTATATTAAATAAGGGAAGTGACTTAATCAAAGAATATAAAAAATCTTATATACTTGGACTACTTAACTTGATTTTTATGATTTTCCCAGGAGCTCTTATAAGCACTTATATTGTGTCTACAATAGAAAAATTCTATTTCGAAAGTGTTAAAAAAAGATGGGCAGTTCTTTATATAAATGGCTGGAAGAAAAGACATGCTTTGAAATCTTTTACAATAATCAGTATAGGCTTCATTTTAATAATGAGTCTCTTACAATTATTGGTATTTAGGGAAGTAAAGATATACTATAATATATTTTTATCCCTAATTTTCGTGATAGGGCACCTAGTGCTTTTGAGAAAATATGTAAATATTGATGCAGACATGATTTTACAGGGCATGGAGGACTAAATATGAAAAATATTATGACTCTTAAAAATATAAGTAAAAGATTTGGAGAGAATATTATTTTTGATAAATTCAATTTAGATATTGAAGAGGGAAAAAGTATTGCTATAGTTGGTAAGTCAGGATCCGGTAAATCAACTTTACTCAATATCATAAGCCTAATTGAGCCAATTGATGAAGGTGAAATCATTTTTGAAAATAAGGATATTAGTAATTTAACTAACAATA